>PFHP01000041.1:0-2793 GCA_002782365.1 Candidatus Kuenenbacteria bacterium CG_4_8_14_3_um_filter_39_15
ACATTATATCTTCATCGCCCCTTTTATAATCACAAATATCTTTTTGGCTAAACCAATAATCTATTTCATGCGTCGCTTCATCGGCATCGCCTGAAGCATGGACGAGATTACGGATAGCTCTTTTTTCCGCATTGGCCAAAGTGGGCGAGTCAACTGAATAATCGCCACGAAAAGTGCCCATATCAGCTTTGGCCGGCAGGGTATGGCCGACAATCTTTCTGATCATGTCAATGGCATGCAGACCCTTAATCAGCACGGCTACTATTGGACCTGAAGTCAGATATTCAACATTCCAATCATAAACCATAGCGCCGATTTTTTTAGGGTCAGCAGTGCCAATTTCTTTAATCGGGTCTTTGCCGTACTGCTTGTAATTTTCTAATGTTTTATTACCCATGCCAATCAGCCAAGCATCCGTGCCCGGATAATGACCATGAGCTTTTTCCTTGGTGCACTCAAGCATTTTTAAGGCAATAATTTTTAAGCCGCGCTGTTCAACGCGGGAAATTATATCGCCTATCAAACCGCGCTTAATGCCATCTGGCTTAACAAGTAGGACTGTACATTCTTCTCTGGGTGAAGACATATTTTATACAAATTAGTTGCTAATTAATAATATAAAATTTATATTATTTTCATTCACTCGGAAATAAAAAACAAGTTTTTTATTTCTTTCGTTCACTTAATAATTAAGATAACATAACAGCCGGCTGACGTCAACAGATAAAATTTATTATTTTCTGTGTTTTCTGCGCCACTCCCCTATTACCTGATGATTACCCGATAGGAGTATTCTAGGCACGGACAATTTTTTTTTCTTTCCTTTTTCTTGGTAAGCAAATATTTCTGGCCTGGTGTACTGGGGATACTCATAATTAATTTTGAATTTTGTCCCGCGGCCGCGGGATTGAATTTTGAATGAATTATTACTGAATGTTTCTTCTAATAATGACTCCTTGTTGCCTAAAACGCCAGGGATAAGGCGAGTAACTGCTTCAACAATAGTCAGCGCGGGAAGCTCTCCACCGGATAAAACATAAGGTCCGATAGATATTTTCTGATCTATAAATTTATTAACTCTGGCATCAACGCCTTCGTAGCGGCCGCAAATAAATATCAGTTGATCAAGTTGGGAAAATTTCTCCGCCATTTTTTGGCTAAACTGCCTGCCGGCCGGGTCTAATAAAATAACCTGTGATTTTTTTGCTTTTTTAATCTTCTTAAGTGTCTTGTAAACCGGCTCAACCATCATCACCATCCCCGGTCCGCCGCCGTAAGGTTTATCATCTATTGTTTTATGGCGGTCTTTAGCAGCATCACGAAGATTGTGGGTTCTGATTTTGATCAGCTTCTTTTTTTGGGCACGCCACAAAATAGACTCGCTGACATACGAACCAAAGATATTGGGAAAAATTGTTAGAATATCAAACTTCATGTGAATAAATTAAACGGTAAATAAATCAAAGAACCACACTACAATTGTAGCATGGTTCTTTTTAAAGCGAAATGAAGTTAAAAAATTAAATCTTCAAATCATCAACAGCAGATGTGTCTGCTTCGCTGGCGCCGGCGCGTGGACCGCGGCCGCCCTCTGGTTCGTTAATTTTCAAATTAACGTGGGCGCTGTTTCTAGCACCAACTAATCGGAGTAGCGTGCGAATAGCTCTGGCATTTTGGCCTCTGCGGCCAATAACATAACCCATATCTTGTGGGTCTAAATCAAGAGTGAGTAACACTCCCATTTCATCAACCTTGCGGTCAATTTTGACTTTATCGGGGTTATCAACGAGCGCCTTTACCACATACTCAAGGAATTCTTTGTCATTAACTGCCATATTCTTGAATTTTGAATTGATAATGTACTGTCTTACATGTATAATCAACGACCTTTGTCCTGTTAAATATTAACTTTGCTAATTTAACAGGGTTTACAGATGTTAATAGTTTAACATTTCCTATAATTTTTGTCAACAACGCAAGCTTTGACATAAAATTTTAAGTATTATAGAATAATAAAATGAAATTAACTACATCCCTCGGTTATATTACCGAATGGGGAGAGTAGAAAAATAAAAAAACCAATTCTTGGAGGTGTGTTATGAAGTATGGCTGGCATCTTTTCATCGGGCTTGCTTTGATCATCGTAGCAATGATCGCTATTATTCATCATGGTTATGTGGTTGGCGTGGTTGGCCTTGAGGTTGGCCTTGTGCTATGGGGCTATGGCTTTATAAAACAAGAGGGGGGGGCACCAATCACATTGTCAAAATCTTTTGGAGGGCTCAGATATCTGTCCAACTACACCTGGCGAGTTCTGTCCATTAATGTCGGCGCTAAAAAAAACTTTATACAAATCGCCGAGATTAGGGACCAATCAGATATCAGGTTTGTCAATGTGGAAACGGCAAACAATCCAGAAATAAAAGTTGGAGATCTGGTCTTTCTTTCTTCTAAGAAGGGAAAAAAGAAATATCTCGCTATAATCCCCATAACCCCCACAAAATAACAACCGCCCGGATACACATCATTCCGCGGCAATAGATGCCAAGTTAGAAAACCCTAAGAGAGGTGACTGGTGATCAGCCAGGAACGGAGATCTTAGGGGTCGTCGGGGCTCATAGAGCGTATTTCTAGCTTGTGCATCCGACCTCGAGAAAAAATCCTCGAGGTCTTTTTTATTTTTAATTTTCAACCCCTTGAGATTATATTTACATTATAATGTATATATATCATTATAAGACACTATAACACCTTTTAATCCTTTCATATTGACCCTTTCATAATTTGGCAAGG
>PFHP01000041.1:2824-9361 GCA_002782365.1 Candidatus Kuenenbacteria bacterium CG_4_8_14_3_um_filter_39_15
TTGTCATTCCCTTGCTTGACAAGGGAATCCAGTTTTTAAACAATGGCCTTATCGCGTTATTGTCTGGATCCTCGGGTCAAGCCCGAGGATGACAGAGGGGGGCAAACGCGAAAGTCCTAAAATCTGTTTAGAAAATTGATTTTATTCGCTACTCTTAATTAAATAATTGATATTATACAAATCATCCCATGCCATTGTATAGTTAGTATTGATAACAGTATTATTGATGTTATTTTCTACTATTTATGTAACATCACTTACTAATTAAGGCAAAGCTAACACTCTTCTGTTCTTGCGACCGCGAGATCACCTCTGTCTAAAGATTTAAATTGAGGGAGGATAAACTAAATACATAATTCCTAAAAAAATTAATGTTAAAACAGCAAAAATACTTATTCCACAAAAAGTCATTTTTTCTGAAAAATGTGCATAAATTGTGTATTTCTGCTAATTTTAGTGGAAAACCCTAAAACCGCCAAAAAAAGTCATTTTTTTTGGAAAACACTACTTTTTTCGTGTTTTTGGCTAATATTAACTAAAAGTGCCATTTTCGCCAAAAAAAGTCATTTTTTTTAAACCCCAGTAAAAACGCAAAAAATGAAAAAATCCCGTTTTGAACAGAATTTTTTGATATTGATGGTGGACCTAGCGAGATTTGAACTCGCGACCTCTTGCGTGCCACGCAAGCACTCTAACCAGCTGAGCTATAGGCCCTTATTAATAACCTCTATAACTTGATCTAATTCAATTCTAATATCTGATGAAAAATAGTCAATTCTACAAACGCCTTTATAATTTACTTTTTTTGTGGGTTTATCTATTGTTCGTTTATCAATACGCGCCTTATAAAATTGGGATTTAGGTATCTTAGTTATCTGCAACCAATAATTTTCTAATTTTAATATGTCTTGATCTGCTCTGCATTGAAGTGTGCACCTAAATTTTGATTCATCTATATTATAGCAATATCTTAATAAATATAGGAAAATTTTAAATATTTTTTTCTTTTGGCTCTATTCGCGATCAGGGCTGCCTCACGACTTTTTTCTGTATTTTTTTTAATAATCTGCCCTATTCTCTCTTTTTGTTCTTCTGTTAGTTTAATGCTTTTACACCAACAAGACAAAGTACTTTTTGGTATTTGGACATTTAAGATTGTTCCAATTTCATTATATGTTTTTCCTTCTTTTCTTAGGGATATTACATTATTCTTGTAATTGTGAGATTTGGATTCCATAATTTAATTGTACCATAGAGCTTATAAATATCCAGATATAATGTACGATTAAATTATTGGTGGACCTGAGGAGATTCGAACTCCTGACCCCTTGATTGCGAACCAAGTGCTCTAGCCAGCTGAGCTACAGGCCCTTATCCACTGATTTAAAAAGTTATCCACACTTTGTCAAGGTTATCCTTGCCATCTTTTAATTTTTTGTCTAATATTAGCCATTAAAAATGTATAGGATAGCCTTGACATCTTTGTCTTCTCACTTAGAAAAAGTCATGGCGGACGGACCATCGCCAATGCCCTTGAGAGGAATTGAACCTCTATTTAAGCCTTAGGAGAGCCTCGTTCTATCCGTTGAACTACAAGGGCGAACAAATGATTGTCTACGAGGAGCTGGGAGATGGCTTCTTTTAAAATTTGAGTGCACAAAAATTTAGCTCCCCTGCCCGCTATTAAAAATACTCTTCCTGACAAAACAAAACCTATGAGTGATCAGATATTAAAGGTGGATGGATAAAAACAAACGGGAGCAGATATTTATATTAAACCATAAAAACTTAATATTTAAAAACGGTTAATTTTAATCATACTTAATTTTGCCTAATTTATCAACCTTAAAGTTGCTTTACAATTGAGGCTAATCATATTAAGCTAAAGGATATAAATAAATTAATAATGGCCATGTGTTAATTGATATTTGGCCATTAAATGAGGTTAATATGTTATTTCAAAGCGAGCACCAAAAAAGCGCTGAGGGAGTAGACACAATTATCGGTCCGACAGTGTCTGTGGAAGGAAATTTTAAGGGCGAGGGCAATATTATTGTGGAGGGAGAGGTTAAAGGAAGTTTAAAAACCAAGGGATATTTAAAGGCAACCGAGTCATCAAATATTATGGCTAATATCACTGCCGGCAGCGCTGAAATCGCCGGGCAACTGGTTGGTAATGTAAAAATTAAAGATAATCTTGATATTAAAGAAAGTGCGGTAGTTCAAGGCGATATTGAAACCGGTATGATTACCGTAGCTTATGGGGCAGTAGTTAATGGTAATTTAAAAATGAAGGGTGGGGCGCAAGAAAAGACTGGCGAGGCGGTGGCAGAGGAAGGGGGAAAAAATTAATTTTAAATTTTAAATTTTAAATAAAAATCTTAATTTTAAATTTTAAAATTAAATCATTTAAAATTGTTTTAAAATTTAAAATTGGAAATTTAAAATTGTTTATGTACTATTATATCTACGATATCTTCACGGGCAGTAAAAAATATCAGCATCAAATTCTGAAAATTGAAGGGTTGCTGGCTGAATTTGGTATTGCTGGAAAAAATTTTAAATTAAATGTGCTTAAAAATTTAGAGGATATTATTGGGGAAGCGCTGGTTAGCGAGATTCAAAACATTATTGCCGTGGGCAATGACCAAACGGTCAGTAAAATTGCAAATTTAATAGTTGGCAAAAATATTGTCATGGGCATAATCCCGGTGGGCGAACCAAATATTTTAGCTAATGCCTTGGGGATTAAATCTGCCGAAGAGGCGATAAGTATAGTTTCTGCCAGAAATGTTTTAAAATTGGATGTGGCTAAAATAAATGGGGGATATTTTATTTTGAGCGTTGAATCAAAGGACAGAAATGTGATTTTTGATTTCAAAGATTATAATATTAACGCGCTGCCCTCAAATGAAGTCATGGGGGTTTATAATATTAATATTAATAATGATAAATTCCAATCTGACCCGTGTGACGGGATAATGGAAGCTGTTTTTAAACCAAAAAAAATCGGTTGGTTTGAAAAGTTATTCAAAAAAAGCAGCCCGGAAGAGAGCTCCGGAGTGAGCGTTTTCCCAGTAAAAAAAATGACTATCAGACACAAGAAAAAACCGATTAATATTACCATTGACCGGCAACGGGTATTAAAAACACCCCTGGAAATAGAGGTGCTGCCAAAAAAATTAAAAATGATTGTCGGTAAGAAGAGGGTGTTTGAATAAAATTTTCCGCTTTATTCTTATTTTTTATTCAGGACGACTGATTTTTTCTTTTCTAAAACCTGGTGTAATTTTTGAAAACCTTCCTTTTCACCAGAAAAAGTGTCTTTAACAATAATCTTTTGCTGGGTGATGTCTATTATTTGACCGCGCGGGATGGTTAAAGCGCCTTGAATTAATTTTTCAACCAGGCTTGACGGCTTAATGTGGTATTCTAAAATGCTCTGGGATTCAACATCAATATTAAACGACTCCAGCGTGCCCAGCTCCTGGCCTGATTCTGTTTGGACTGACAAATTTTTGAGTTGTTTATTGTTGATCTTCATTTTTTTTATTCAATAGTTTTATTTCTTCGGCTGAAGCATTTTTCACATCAGCCGGCACAACTATTGGCCCGTTACTGCCCTCATGTTTTTTGAGAATGTAAAGTTGCTGGAAGGCTGTTAACAGCGTGGTCAAAAACCAATAAAAAGTTAAACCGCCGGGCAAAGAAATGCCAATAAAGATGGTGATAGCCGGCATAAAATAAAGCATTTGTTTATTCATCATGGAGGCCATGCCTTCGTCTTTGGCGCCAGAAATATTCGGCTGGCGCTTGGTAATGAGCATTTTACTTGTCCAGAATTGAGCGGCACCGGCTAAAATAGCGATAATTATATTTTTCTCCGAAAAATCAATTAGGCCAAAAGCAATGGGGTTGATACTGCCGGGGCTGGAAACAAATGGATAAAGCAAGTCTAAAGTTTCGGGCTTAAAGCCATTTCTGAAAACATGGTAAACGGCAATTAAAAAGGGCATCTGGATTAAAAGCGGCAAACAAGATGAGGCTGGCGATATCTTATTCTCTTTATAAAGCTTCATCATCTCGCGGCCTAAAACTTCCGCCTGGCCTTTGTATTTCTTTTTTATTGCCTCCATTTTTGGCTGCAGGTCCTGTAGCGCTTTTTGAGCCTTAATTGATTTAACTGACAGAGGATAAAGAATCAGCTTGATAATAACAGTAATAATGACAATGGCGATACCAATATCATGAAAAGCAATGGTATTATAAAGATAAACCAATAGATTAAAAATTGGTTCATAAAGCAGGGTGTTATATAGCTCAAGCATAAATTTTTAATAAATAATTAAACAGGGTCATAACCGCCTTGACTCCACGGATGACAGTGCATCAGGCGCTTAAAAGCTTTATAAAAGCCTTTTAAGACACCATATTTGTTAATAGCCTGGAGCGCATACTCGGAACAGCTGGGATAATATTTACACTGGCCACAAGGCCGGAAAAATTTAAGCGGGCCATGGTCAAAAGACAGGGTTTTCTGATAAGTTCTTATTAAAATTAAGAAAAATTTCTTAGGTAAAACAAAAAGCATATTTTTAGACTGAATGATGCTTATAATTCCTAGCGAGCCCGCAGGCATCTCCCATAGGGAGATATCTGGGGCGAGCGACGGAATTTCAAGCGCCATGACAGCGCTTATATTTTATCAGATAATATTAACTATTGCCAGATTCCTGCTTTTCTAAGCAGAAATTCAAATGTTTTTTCTAAATCTTTAAAAGCGGTGACTGTAACGGCTGGTTTAGTTAAAATGATAAAATCATAATTTTGGCTAATCTTAGTAATATTTTTACTAATTATGGCCCGAATTTGCCGTTTGGCACGATTGCGTATAACTGCTTTTTTGCTAATATTAGTGGAAATTACAATACAGAAACGTGAATTTTTAAGATTATTCTTTAAAATTTTTATGTTAAAAAAAGGACTAAAGTAGATTTCTCCCCTTTTTAAAACATACTGAATATCCTTATTAGCGGATAATCTGTATTTTTTTGCTAACATAGTCGAAGCGTTAAACGAGGAGTGAAAAATTTCACTCTGAGTAGCGGTTAAAACAATTCACAGGATTGTTTTAACGGCTTTGTTAAAAACTGTCATTGGCAGTTTTTAACTGTGCCGAAGGCACCGCAAGCACCTACACTTTATTATTATATTAGCTAATATTAGCCAATTATACTGCCAATTTAGCTCTTTTCTTTCTCCTGCGGTTTTTTAAGACCCTTCTGCCGGTTTTTGACTTTGAGCGAGAAAAAAAACCATGGGTTTTGGCTCTTTTGCATTTTTTAGGCTGATATGTTCTTTTGGGCATTGATTTAAAACTTAGTTTATTATTGATTGATATTGTGCAGCCTCCCCTAGCCTGCCAAAATTATTTTTAAAAAGCATAGGTGAGCAAAATTGCTTGGTCCCCCGACTTCACATCGGGGGAATTTTGCGAACCTTTGAGTAAATTTTTTCGCCGGAAAAAATTTACGTCTTTTAAAAAATAATTCTGGCAGACTAAAAAAATTGTATAATATCAATTATTCGTCAGATTATTTAAAATATACCAGTTAATACAAATAAAATCAAGCGACTTGCTTTATGAGGCTTGAGTTTTTATCAACATATGCACGTAGATGTTCACTGGTTATACACATTTTTAAAAATTTTTGCAAAAACCCCATATTTTCTAACTATTTATTGTGTATAAGTTAACGATATGATATATTGCTAATATATAAACTAAGGAGAAACCAATGACTAAGGATGAACTGTGGCAATTAGTTTTAGGAGAACTTGAGCTAAGTCTTTCAAAGGCGAGCTTTGATACTTGGTTTAAAAATACTTTTATCGCGGCGCTTGAAAATGAGCAGGTGATTATTGGCGTGCCAAATTTATTTACCCAAGCCTGGTTTGAAAAAAAATATCATGAGCTAATTATTAAAACTTTAAAAAAAATCACTAGCAATCAAGTAAAAAATATTATTTATAAGATAGAAACTCGAAAAAATGTGCTAACTTTAGCGGAAAATCAAATTACCCAGCAAATAACGGGCAACTTAGAACCAGCAGTCAGTGATGAAAAATTAACCACAACAAATAATTCCAGTGGCTTAAATCCTAAATATACTTTTGATAAATTTGTGGTGGGTAAAAATAATGAGCTGGCACACGCAGCGGCCATGGCAGTGGCTGACAAACCGGGAGTGGTCTATAACCCACTCTTCATTTACGGCGGGGTTGGCCTTGGTAAAACCCATCTTTTGCAGGCGGTGGGGCATATGGTTATCCAAAAAACAAAGGATGTCAAAATATTATATACCACGACTGAAAAATTTACTAATGATTTTGTGCAAGCAATCAGAAGCGGTAAAACTAAAAGTTTTCAGGATAAATACAGGGATGTTGATCTGTTAATTATGGATGATGTGCAATTTATGGAGGGCAAAGGGCAAACCCAAGAGCAGTTTTTTCATACTTTTAACGATTTATACC
>PFHP01000024.1 GCA_002782365.1 Candidatus Kuenenbacteria bacterium CG_4_8_14_3_um_filter_39_15
GACGAAATAAGTTTTCGGGAAATTTCAAGAGGTTTTTGTGTTGGGTGTTTAATTATTTCGTGTTTCTCGTGTTTTTTTAATTCTCTTGGCTCAAAAACACCGTCGCAAGTTTTACACAAAAACCACCTTTCAATCATTCCAGCTCCGCCCGCAAGCGCGGGGATTTTTATTACATCGCGAGGCAACGCTCCGCCTTCGTGAGCCTGATAAATTGTTTCCTTTCCTTCCTTACTAAACCGGCCTAAAGTTCCTTTTCTAACCTTGCCCGCCGCTCCATTTAAAAATCCTTCCGTATATGGTTCTCTAATTTCGTCTCTATTAAAAACTGGCTTGTCTTTCCATGCGCAAATAATCGCCTCGTGGCTTCTTTGCCAAAAATTTAGCGAGGCAACATTTTTATTCGTGTAATGCCAAATAAGCCACCTTTTATTTATCGGGATTTCAACTGAAAGATAAGCTAAAATTTCACTGAAGCCGTAGATAAACATTGTCCCAGTTGGCTTCATTGTGCGGATACATTCGTTTATCCATTCTTTGCACCACGAGATATACTCGCCTAATTCTCGCTTATCAATATTATTTCCAAAATCTTTGCCGATATTGTAAGGCGGATCAATAACGACGACATCGCAACTCTCGTCGGGAAGTTTTTTAAGCTCTGCAAGTGCGTCGCCTAAAATTATTTTATTTAATGGAAGCGTTTTATTTCTTTTTAACGGAGTTGTCAATAAATCCTCTATCTGTTGCGTTTCATTTTGTATAACATCAATAACAATACCTTGAATTTTTATATCTCTGTCTTTTCGTATAATAATTGGCTCGTAGGCATTATTTGCTGGCTGGAGCCTAATTTGATTAGGCTCCCTGAAAATTTTTTTAAGCGTCGTCTCGTAATTATCTATTAAAGCGACTACTCGTTGCCCATTTTCGGCGACTTCTTGTTGTTTAACTAGAACGACATCGCCGTCTTTTATATTTTCATCAATCATACTATTTCCGCTTACTCGCAAAGCGTAGAAGTCGCCATTTTTTGGTAATTTTGTTTTGGCTATTGCTATAAATTCATTTTGTCGGATTGCCTCTATTGGTTCACCCGCGGCAATAGTTCCCAAAAGAGGAATTTTTATCAGAGGCTCTTTTTCTAGAATACTAATTGCGCGGGCTTTATTTTCCAAATATCCAGCTTTTTTCAATTTTGAAACATGAAAATGAGCCGTTGAAACAGAGGCGAGTTTAAATTTTTTCTGTATATTTTCAAGAGAGGGGGGATACCCCTTACTTTTTACGAAAGTTTCTACGAAATCTAAAACTTCCATTTGTTTTTTGGTGATCATAAACTTGATTTCATCCCATACTAAAAGTATAATAGAAAAAAAATAGAAAATCAAATGCAGTTATCCACAAGCGTTCTTTTAGAAAAATTATTGCTCTTGACAAGGTATTTCTATCTGCTATTATTATAAATAATAAATGAAGAAAGGTAATATAAAAAACCCTTATTTTAAGATGATAACTTGACTTTATTATTACTTAGGAATATTATTAAGTAGTCGGTTAATTAAAATAATCAAGTAAAATATGGATAATAATACATTAGAATCAACAAATAAGCTTTTGCGGGTAATAGTCGCCCTGCTCCTTAAACGAAAAGACCCAGATACGCTTACTCTGCGACAGCAGATTGAGATATTAAACGATTTAGGCTTAAAGCCGTTAGAAATTGCTGAAATACTAGGTCGAAGCAATATCTATATTAACAAAGAGCTTTTCGAGCTTAGAAAAAGCCGAAAGCAAAAATAATAATTTTATGGCAAAAGATAATCAAAAAAAAGAAAATACAACTGATGAATTGTTGCGCGACTTGTTGATTGTCCAACTTGGATTGGCTGGTTTAGCTCAACACCAAATACGCGAAATTGTAGAGGTCGATATGCACCGCGTAAATCGCATTGTCAAACACTTTAAGAAAATAGGCAAATAAATTTATGACAGAAAAAATACTTGCGGAAGTTTCCAAAAAACTTAATGTCTTAATTGCTCTTTCCCTCCGTCAGTTGCTTGGGGAAAAAGAATTTTCAGGCAACGAAAAACGGAAGCAGGGCGTTGGCGAGTTGGCTCGTTATTTTAACAATATGGGCATTGAAGCCAAAGATATTGCGGAAATCACCGGTGCTCCGCTTCAAAGCGTCAGGACATTATTAACTCCAAAACGCAGAGAATAAATATGGCTCGTCCTCGTATTCTTGACCAAAAAATAATGTTAAAAATTGCCAAAAAACTTGGCAAGAAAAACATTGTTGCCATAAATGGCATAGTAAGTAATAAAGCTTCAAAGCTCGGCATATCTGCCGAGGCGGCTTTGATACTTTTAGCTAAAGAACACGGGATAGGCACATCTACATACCAGCGAAATCTCGATGTTACAAAACAAGCAGAGGTAAGAGACGCTTTGCCGTCAATTTTTGCTCCGGTACGAGCCACAAATCATGCGAGCAAGATAAAAAACAGAAATGAAACAAAACCAACTATTAGCAAGAAGGCGTCACTAAAACTTGCCATTGAGTATTTGATTGAGGATCAGGAATTGCGGAGCAGATGCCAAGATATTCTGATGGCTTTTGCTAATTTTGACAGACCTATCAATCAAGCGACCTTGATACTTGAAGATAGAATCAGAAAAAAAGCACTTCCAACTAAAAAAATAGTTGGTGAAAATTTGGTTAATCATGCTTTCAACGAGGAAATTTCAAAAACGGTTCTTCGCGTTGCAAGCAACGATCCCGACGACCAACGCGGATTTACGCAAATGTTGCGAGGTATTTTTGCGGCATTCGCAATAAAACACATCACCATATTATAAAAAGTTTTTCGAGAGAAGAAGCCATGCGTGTTTGCGGATTTATTGATGTTCCGTTGCGAGTTGTTGATAATTCTGTCAAAACTAAATAAAGCCTGCCGAAAAAATCGCCGTCGGAAGCGAGGCAACAACATATATGGCATACACAAAATTATTCACCCGATTAAATAAGAATTCAGTGGCTGAAGCCGGCGGCAAAGGAGCCAGTTTGGGAGAAATGATTAATGCTAAAATTCCAGTGCCGCATGGTTTTGTAGTGATTGCCAGCGCGTTTGACAGATTCCTAGAAGAAACGGATTTAGCCCAAGACATTCAAGCCCAGCTTGACCAAGTCAACTATAAAGATACCAATTCAGTTGACCGGTATGCCAATGTTATCAGAGACACAATTGCTAAAACCAAATTCCCAGAAGACTTAAAAAAAGAAATTCTGGTTGAATTCAAAAAATTAAAATGTCCATATGTGGCAGTCAGGAGTTCGGCTACTGCTGAAGATTCCAAAACTGCCAGTTGGGCCGGGGAGTTGGAAACTTACTTGAACACCACTGGCAAGGATTTGATTGCCAATGTTAAAAAATGCTGGAGTTCGCTGTTTACTCCCAGAGCCATATTCTACCGCCATGAAAAAAAACTGCTCAAATCAAAAGTCTCCGTCGCGGTGGTGGTGCAAAAAATGGTTCAGTCCGATGTCTCGGGCATTTGCTTTACGGTTCATCCGGTAACGCAGGATAAAAATCAGCTGATTATTGAAGCCGGCTTTGGACTGGGTGAAGCCATTGTCTCCGGTCAGATCACGCCAGATAGTTATGTGGTTGACAAACGCGACTGGTCAATTATGGATATTAATATCTCAAGACAGGAAACTAAGATTGAAAAGATTAAAGGATTAACCAAGACAGTTCCGGTTAAGAAAGCTGATCAAGAGAAACAGAAATTGACTGGTAAAAAAATTATCGCGCTGGCCAAGCTTTGCGGTCAAATTGAAAAGCATTACGGCTTTCCGTGTGATATTGAATGGGCGATGGAAAAGGGGAAAATATATATTACGCAATCCCGGCCGATTACGACCTTGCAGTTTTGAAAGATGGGGATTTGGTGGAAGTTGATGCTAATCAAGGAATAGTAAAGATAATTAAATAAAACAGAGATAAATAATATTGAGGCATTTGCCAAATCGCCTAAAAAGCCCTATGATATTTGTGTCTTTGGGGCAGAATATTATGTTAAAAATCCAAGAGAATTATAGTTTAAATAATTTGACAACAATTAAAGTTGGCGGAGCGGCTAGCTTTTTTGCGCGGGTAAAAAATGTCAATGAATTGAAAGAGGCTTTAGAATACGCGCATCATCACAGTTTGAATATTTTTGTGATTTCAGGCGGCAGTAACGTGGTGGTGAGTGAGCATGGTTTTCATGGTTTGGCGATTCAGATAAATATTAATGGGTTTGAAGTCATACGCGAAAACAAGCAACAGGCGGTGTTAAAAATAGGCGCCGGCGAAGTTTGGGATAAAGTTGTTAAAAGGGCAGTGGCCAATGGTTGGTGGGGGATAGAAAACTTGAGCTGGATTCCGGGCAGAATCGGGGCGTGCGCCGTGCAGAATTCAGGCGCTTATGGCCAGGAGATTTCCGATGTTATTGATGAAATAAAGGCTTTAGAAATAGCCAGCGGAAAGATAAAGATTTTTAAAAAAGATAAATGCGAGTATGGGTATAGGCAAAGCGTCTTTAATACGAGGATTGCTGGCAAGTTTATAATAGTAGAAGTAGTATTAAAGTTGAGCAAAAAAGAAAATTTAAAGATAGATTACCCTGATGTCAAGAAATATTTTAAAGAGCGTAGCCTTGAGCAGCCAAGTTTGCGGCAGATTCGCCAGGCGATAATTTATACCCGCTCAAATAAACTGCCGGATATGAGCAAGGTGGGTAATGCCGGTTCGTTTTTTAAGAATGTGATGATTAGTCGGAGTGAATTTCAGGGATTAGTCAAGAATTTAGAAAAAAATTTTGGGCAGAGCGAGGCTGACAAGGCAGTTGAGCTGAAGGAAAAATTTAAAATTGCCGGCGGCGTAAAAATACCTACGGCTTGGTTAATTGATATTTGCGGGCTGAAGGGTACGCAAGTTGGCTATGTGAAGGTTTATGAAAAACAGCCATTAGTGCTGGTTACCGAGCCAAGCAAGGCAACGGCTGATGAAGTGATGAGGTTGTTCAGAAAAGTAAGACAGGCGGTGTATCAAAAGACAGGCATGAAACTTTTGCCCGAGCCAAGATTAGTGGGATTTACGGACGAGGAATTAGAGGGATATTTTAAATTAGATGAGAACAGATATTCGTAATCTCCCCTCCTAAAATAGTTAGGAGTTGCCGGTGGCAAGTCCTAACGGGTGCCACGACGAAGTCGGGGCGGGGTGGTATTAAATCACATACCCCTCCGTCCCCGCTTGTGCGGGACACCTCCCCTTGCTAAGGGGAGGAGGGATTAGGGGTAGTAAATTAGTATGCAATTTATTTTTAATAATCCATTAATAAAAGATAGGCGGAGATGTATGCGTAATAATCTTACCGAAACAGAGGTAATAATATGGGCGCATATTAAAAATAAAAAACTTGGTTATAAATTTAGAAGACAGTCCAGTATTGATAGATATATAGTAGATTTTTATTGTCCAAAAAAGAAATTAGTATTAGAAATAGACGGCGGTCAACATCTGGAAGATAAAAGTATATTATATGACAATAAAAGGACAGAATATTTAAACTCACTTGGTATTAAAGTATTAAGGATATATAATAATGATGTTTTTGATAATATAGAAGGTGTCATAGATAAAATTAAGTATGAATTAGAAAATACCCCTCAGTCCCGCTGACGCGGGACAGCTCCCCTAAATTAGGGGAGCAGGGAATAATTCATCCCATCTCTCCTCCTAAAATAGTTAGGAGTAGCCGGTGGCAAGTCCTAACGGGAGCCCCGATGTCAATCGGGACGGGGTGGTAAATTAGGCAGATTAAGTCCATATTTTATGCTGTCATCAACTGAAGAAATCAAAGCCAAACTGGACATTGTGGATGTGATTCAGGAGTATTTTCCCTTGAAACAGGCCGGGGTGAATTTTAAAGCCAGGTGTCCGTTTCATGAGGAAAAAACGCCGTCTTTTATGGTTAACAGGGAGCGGCAGTTTTTTCACTGTTTTGGCTGTCAGGAATCAGGTGATGTCTTTAGTTTTCTGCAGAAAATGGAAAATATTGAATTTCCAGAGGCACTGAAAATTTTGGCCAATAAAGCAGGGGTGAAGTTGCCGGAATATAATCCGCAGATGGCTAATTTAAAAACAAGGGTTTTAGAGATGCAGGCAGTGGCCATGGCCTGGTTTCATAATCAATTATTAAATTCAGCAGCCGGTCAGAAAGCTTTGAGTTATCTAAAAGATAAAAGAAAATTATCTGCGGCCACGATTGAAGAATGGCAATTGGGTTATGCTTTAGATAGCTGGGATGCCTTGTCCCAATATTTAAAGGGTAAAAATTTTACGCATCAAGAGATTTTACAAAGTGGTTTAGTCGTGCCCAAAGAGAGGAGTCAGGACTATTACGATCGCTTTCGGGATAGAGTGATGTTTCCCATTGAGG
>PFHP01000065.1 GCA_002782365.1 Candidatus Kuenenbacteria bacterium CG_4_8_14_3_um_filter_39_15
ATTATCAAAGGTAATATTTCGGAAAAAGGTTTTGGCAAAACTTATCTCATACCGGGCTGCGATAATTATTTGAACGTTAAAGTTGATGTCAGAAAGGGCGAGCAGTATTTTTGCACTGAAGAGGAAGCGCTGGACGCCGGATTCAGAAAGGCGACCAATTGCCCGTAATATGATAAAATAACAGATATGATGCTATTTGGGCCGACATATAAATATGAAAACAAGCTCCATAAGCAGGGCTATCAAAACATTGCCGGACTGGATGAAGTTGGCCGGGGCGCTTGGGCTGGGCCAGTTGTGGCGGCGGCGGTCATTCTGCCAGTTAAAATGAAAATAGCCGGCATTAGAGATTCAAAACTGCTATCGCCGCAGAATAGGGAAAAACTTGCTGTCTATATTAATAAACAAGCGCTGGCTATCGGGCTAGGCATTATTTCAGAAAAAGTTATTGACCAACAGGGGATTATCCCGGCGACCAGGAAAGCTTTTTTAGCGGCAATTAAACAGCTTCGGGAAAAAGTTGATTATCTTTTAGTTGACGGCATCAGAATTTTTAATCACCGATTGCCCAATGAATTTTTGGTGCGCGGCGACCGGCTGGTTGTGTCCATTGCCGCCGCCAGCATCATCGCTAAAGTAACCAGGGATAATATTTTAAGAGATTATCATCAGCGCTATCCGCAGTATGGCTTTGATCTGCATAAAGGCTATGGCACGAGATTGCATAAAGAGCGCTTGGATGAGTACGGCGCGTGCGAAATACATCGGAGGAGTTTCAGACCGATAATAGATCAATTTTAAATTTTCAATTTTCAATTTTAAATGAATTATTAATGACTGAATTTTAAATTTTGAAACACTAGAGATTAGATGCACATAGATTTGATTTATATTTATCTATTTAGTATAATAACATTAAGATAACTGTATGCAAGATATTAAGCCCAAGGGCAAAGCTGAAAAAATTAAAAATTATATAAATATGCCGGAGCAATCCCCAGAAGTTCAATCAGAGCTTCAACCAACCGAAGAACAAACCTTGGAACCAAAAATTCCTTGGTTTAAGAATAAGAAAATAATTATCCCAATTATTATAATTACGGTGGTCATAGGTATTATTCTGCTGGTTTATCTTGTCTTATCTAGCATGCGTCAAGACTCGCAAAATGCTTCAAAATTAAAAAATCTACAAAAACAGGTAGGACAAGGCGGAGCTTGTTTAGATCACCCAGATTGTTTTGATGATTATATTTGTTTTTACGGTAGGGCGTATGATTGCATTACTAATAACGAAAGACATAACTGCCAGGAGATTTTCGGAGACAATCTCTGCCATCGAAAATGCTTGAATAACACGGATTGTTCTGCTGATATGCCAAGTTGCAAAGAGGTGAGCACCTTTATTTCAGACACTGAATTTCAATTAAGGTTTTGCGTCAATGAAAAAGCGGAGAATGGTTTTACAGAAGGATGGAAAACATATCACAATGAACAATATAATTATGAGCTTGAATATCCAGGTATGTGGCTTTATTCTCAAAATGAAGACGGTGGCTTTTTAGAGTTTAATGGTAAAACCATTGTAATAACACATGATGATAATAGTAATAATTTAGGTATTAAGGACTGGCTTAAACATACTGATTACGTTTTGCAATCGGGGGATGATCTCAAAGAGTCAGTCACTGAACAAGGATATAAAATTTATGATATTGGAGAATTGTCAAATGGTAATGGTGGCCCTAATTATAAAACTTTTTTACTTAAAGACAACCATGTATTTAATTTTTTCTTAAATACCAATTTTCAACATGGATTATATGAAAGGCAAGTTTATGATCATATGCTTTCAACTTTTAAAATTGAAGATTTTTCCACCTGGCAGACATATAAAAATGAGAAGTATGGGTTTGAGTTTAGGTATCCAGAGAAATGGGAATTGGTAGAAAGTCATTTTGACAAACGGCACGATATCCAAGTCTTTTATGAAATAAACAACAAGACTGGAATAGATTTTTTTATTACAATTGAGCCCAATGAAGATGGTTTGGACGAAAAACAGCTAAGAGAGAAAAATAAACAAAGTTACGTAGAATATTCTAGAATTATCCAAACAGGTATGGGCAATGCAATAGAAGGACCTATCGCAGGTGGCAGGTCGGAAAGTCTAATTATACCAACAGAAGAATATTTGTTTGAAATTAACTACCAGGTTTTTAGAAAAGATATAGGTTATACTGGAAAAGAAGTAAATGATAAATTTCATAAATTTATTTCTACTTTTAAATTTTTAGATGAAAATGTCTTTGATGTGAATAAAGTTAAAGAGGGTGATATTGTCGCCGGTATGAAAGTTGTATCCGTTAAACCATATCGTAGTGATATGACGGCATTAGGCCGAGAACAGAATCTTATCATTGAATTTTCCGGACAAGCGATATTAGAGGGTGAATACGAATTCATCCCGGAGGGCAGCATGCCTTCAGGCGTTTTATTTTCAGTCATTGGTGAGGAATTATCTAAACTCCCCCTTCCTTTGGGTAATAAGAGTGGTAAATTTATGTTTTATTTTACCAACCAAGATTTTGCCAAGGAACAGTTTGGATCAAGTGTGACCCTTGGCAAGGCAACTATAGTGATTGATAATTTTATTTATAAAACATATCCTACGGAATTAAATCATGAAGCAAAATTGGTTAAAGTAAAGTAATAAATAAAAATTAATTCATTATAGGTAAACTATAAAATATGAAAAACGCCGGAGTATCGGGGGGCAAAAAATTATTAGACATCCAAGATATTTTAGAGAATAGATTGGGCATAGTTTATGGCGCCAAAGTGGCTGATCTGGGCTGCGGCGGCAATGGTTTTTTTACTTTTAAAGTGGCGCGCTTAGTGGGCAAGACCGGCTTGGTTTACGCGGTTGATGTCTTGAAAATGGTTTTAAAGAATGTTGAGAACAGGGCTAAAATGGAAGGGGCTGATAACATCAAAACGGTCTGGTCTAATTTGGAAAATTTTGGGGCGGCTAATATCCATGATGCCAGTTTAGATTTTGCCCTGGTGATCAATGTGCTTTTCCAAAATAAACATCCGGAAAAAATTATCAGGGAAGGCACCAGACTGTTGAGGAGCGGCGGCAAAATGCTGGTGATTGATTGGAAGGAAGGCAGATTCCCTTATGGGCCGGTGGCAGAGACAAAGATTGCTCCGGAAGCGGTCAGTGATTTTGCCCTCGGGGCAGGGCTGAAAAAAATCAGTGAGATTGAAGTTGACCAGTTCCATTACGGGATAATTTTTGAGAAATTGTAAATGTCAAATTTACTAAAATTAAGTTATTGGTTTAATCCTAGCCCCGGTCAGTGGCTTGAGGGCAATTTAAAAATTGTTTATGCCGTTTTTGCGCTGCTAATAGTTGTTGGCTTAATCGCCTGGCTGTTTATTGGCCAGAACAAAGATAATAAACTGATGGCTAAATTTTGGCAGAGGGTCAAAAATGCCGGTTTCACGGTGGGCATAATTGGGCTGGCCCTTATTTTTTGCCGTCAGCAGAGGATATACTTTTTAAGCATGCCTTTTTTAATCTTACTCAACGCGGCTGGGGGAATAGTTTGGACATATTTTATTGTGAGATATATTTTTAAAACCGTGCCAAAGAAAAAAAAGGAGCTGGCAGAAAAAAAAGAAAAAGAAAAATATCTCCCCAAGTAACAGGGAACAATTAACCATGATTATTATGGATAAGCGCACTATGGGCAAGAAGGGAGAGGCCATTGCCTTGAATTATTTACTAGCTAAGGGGTATAAATTAATTTATGAGAATTATTATAGCAGATGGGGCGAGATTGATTTGATAGTTTTTGATCACCAGAGCGGGGAGTTGGTGTTTGTGGAAGTGAAAACAAGAAGCTCTGATAGTTTTGGTCATCCGGAGGATGCGATTGATGAGTATAAGTTGGAGCGGCTGAATAAGGCGGCGGACAGATATTTGCAGAAATATGAGTATGACGGGGATTACCGCTTTGATTGTTTGGCAATTGAAATGGATTATGAAAGTAGAAGGGCTAAAATCAGGCAATTAAAAAATATTGGATAATAAATTTATTTTTAATTGATAGAGTATTGATTGAATATTATCATCAGACGTTATTTATGACTAATGAAATTACTGCTCCGCATAAGGATTTTGAGAGCATTAAAAAAATTGATGAAAATGGTGTTGAATACTGGACAGGCCGTGAGCTGATGCCGCTTTTGGGTTATGAAAAATGGCAAAATGCCGAGGAGGTGATTAGTAGAGCGGCTCGCGCTTGCATTAATAGTGGGCAGGCTGTAGATAACCATTTTACTAAGTCCGGTAAAATGGTCCAAATTGGTTCAAATACAGTTAGAGAAGTTAGAGATTACAAATTTGATCGTTATGCTTGTTATTTGATAGCTCAAAATGGTGATCCTAGAAAATCTGAAATAGCCATTGCCCAGACATATTTTGCCATCCAAACCAGAAGGCAGGAAATTTTTGAGCAATTGCCAGATACAGCCAAAAGAGTAATGATTCGCCAGGAAGTGACTGATCAAAATAAAAAATTATTTAAAACCGCTAAAGGAGCTGGCGTGACCAAATTTGGATTATTCAATGATGCTGGGTATAAAGGGCTTTATGGTATGCCGTTGTCAGACATTGAACAGAAAAAAGGAATTAAGAAAGGCGAACTATTAGACAGATCTGGCTCTACTGGTTATTAATTAAGTTGAAAAGTATGGGAAAAATATTTATTTTTGTGATTATTATTTCTTTTTTAATTATACCTTTTTCTTTTATTAAGGCAGAAAGCGGAGATTTGATTTTTAGTGAGCGAGATGAAATTTCTAAGGCCCAATTAGCAGATATTTTTAAAGATAAAATATTATGGATTGGTTATAAGAGCCCGAGTAGAACGACTTTAAATATTTTTGATACGACAAAAAAAACTAATATCCAGATAGACTTGGATGAAAATATTTATAGAGCCTCAATCTACGAAGATAAAATAGTTTATACTAAGCTCGATGAGAATACTATGAAGAGTACTATTAATTTTTATAATATAAGTACGAAAGAAAAAAGAGAGATAGCTTCATATTATAATGATAATGACGGAGCACATATCTATGGAAATTATATTGTTTGGGAGGATGAAACTACTGGTAATCGTAAATTATATTTGTATGATATTGTTAGTGATAATACTTCTATTATAACTGAAATTACTGGTGCGAATAGTGGCGAGCCGGCAATATATGGAAAGAATATTGTTTGGGATGATGGAGATATGTGGATTTATAATATAGAAACGAAAAGTAAGTCCAGAGTGAGTAGTCCGTCTTTAGACAATATGCATTCTTCTCTTGATATTTATGAGAATATGATTATTGGAGATGGGATGAAAGAGTATGGGAAAAGTGGAATGGATTTATTCGTATTTAATATGGGTTCCAATGTGGAAAAGCAGGTTGCGGATAGTGGTATGGATTGCATATCTGGTTTTGATATATATGAGGATAAAGTTGTTTGGGTTTTGTCAGGGCATTGTAGTTATGATCAAAAGGCTGATCAAGTATATTTATATGATTTGTCGGCAGAGAAAGAATATAAGCTTACTTCATATGAATCTTCTGGTGTTTCAATTGAAACTGTGTTTATTTCCAATTCTTTGATAGTGTGGCGAGATGAGGGTAGTGGTTCAATTTATTATATCGGTTATCAAATAGATGGGCAGCTTGATGATATGGGGAATAAAAATATCGATGTGAATTTGTCGAAAAGATTGGCAGGTAAACTCCTTCTCCAAGTAGAAGATAAGGGCAGAATTTGGTATGTAGGTCATGAGAAAAATAACAGATATGAAGTGACTTTCGCAAACGCTTTGCCTT
The DNA here is from genome assembly GCA_002782365.1 of Candidatus Kuenenbacteria bacterium CG_4_8_14_3_um_filter_39_15. Classification (GTDB taxonomy): domain Bacteria; phylum Patescibacteriota; class Patescibacteriia; order UBA2196; family GWA2-42-15; genus 2-02-FULL-39-13. The sequence goes on from PFHP01000065.1 coordinate 5,914, forward strand.
TGTTCCAAAAATTAGCATTGGGTATTAGTAACGTCGACTTAAATAAAATAATTATTCACCCTGATTCTGTGAGTGATCGGAATGACAGAGACAATGATGGGTTTTCTGATAGAAGCGAGGTTGTCAATGGATATAACCCGGATATATCATCTGATCCTAATAATAGAGGCAATGATAAAGTAACGATGGATAGTAATTTGGCCAATCGATTAAAAGGTAAATTGTTGTTGCAGGTAGCAGATAAAGGGCGAATTTGGTATGTTGATTTTGAAGGTAAAAGATGGGAAGTTATTTGGAAAAATTTACTTGATCTATTTAGAAGATTATCCTTAGGTATTACTAATGAAGATTTAAATAAAATTGGAGTTGGGGAATTATAATATTTAATAACAAAAAATAATATGTCCACAGAAGCAAGCAATATATTAAATCCAGACAAAAATATTTAACTAGATTTGATTATGACGGGGATTATCGCTTTGATTGTTTGTCAATTGAGGTAGATTATGCCGCTAGCAAGGCCAA
>PFHP01000067.1 GCA_002782365.1 Candidatus Kuenenbacteria bacterium CG_4_8_14_3_um_filter_39_15
TCTCGTAGCCTTGCCAGTGGCTTTGGCATTAAAATGATTTTGGCTTTGTTTGATTTTTTTCACCTTGCCTGATTTGGTTATTTTAAAGCGCTTGGAAAATGATTTAATGGTTTTGGATTTTCTTTGCATAGATTTAAATTAATTTTTAGTAACGGTGGCTGTTATCTGCCCGTTAAGGGAGGCAACTGGTTGAATGATTTTGGTGTTTTTTCCCAAAGACTCAATAAATTTTTTTATATTGTCTATGGCCAGGGATTTATTGGTCCGTTCGCGGCCTTTTAAGATAATGTCAATTTTTACCTTGTGGCCGTCGGCGATAAATTTTTGAGCTTGTTTTTGTTTGGTTTCCAGGTCTTTGCCTTTGATTCTGAATGATAATCTGATGGCTTTAAGTTCAATTGTTTTTTGGTGAGCTTTGGCGCGCCTATTTTTTTTCTCCGTCTCATATTTATATTGGCCATAGTTCATAATTCTGGCGACTGGCGGATTAGCCTTGGGGCTGACTTCAACCAAATCAAGTTCAGCCGCCCGCGCTTTTTTTAAACCGTCAATGGTACTCATCACTCCTAATTGGTTGTTATGTTCGTCAATCAGAAAGACTTGGGGTATTTTAATCCGCTCATTTATGAGGAAATGTTTGAAAGGGTCTTTTTGGGGTTTGGGTCGGCGGTATCTTCTTTGCATTTAAATCAAGGTGTAGGTCGTTCAAACAGTCCACTGGACTGTTTGAACTGGTGGAGACGGTGGGGATCACACCCACGTCTTGAATTAGTAATAATAATTTTCTACTAACATAGCTTGTTTTAGAATTTCAAACTAGAAGTAAAAAACAAACAAAAAATCTAATTTAAAGTTTGGCAAACTTTCAATTAACTCACCCAAACAATTAGTTAATCTACACCCGAATAAATGACACCTAGATTCATCGCACAGGTTTTGATGGCTAGATGGCAGTAGTTTTAAGCTACTACAGGAGCCAAGCTAGGAACAGCAAAAGCGTTAACTAAAGCGTTCCCCACTTTGGCCAATATATTTTTGACACTTATATGTGTGGATATTTTATTCAGATATCCAACTGAGTTAGCAATTATTATTAATGAGCTTCAATCGAATTTAAACGTCCCCGTGAATCAAAATGCAAAACCCAATTAACCCTCCCATTCGGCGGGCAGGCAGGGGACAAGGATTGAGTTTCGCAATGATTATAAATAATTATAGGGGATAATTGTAGTTTAGTCAAGGTATTTGACAAATTATTTATTATCTGTTATACTACCTATAATTAAGAGTTTGGATAGCTTTTTAGCTAATTTTAGCTAAATTTTATGACTGATAATATTTTAGAAAAAATCATAGAACTGCAAAAAGACCAAAGAAAGGCAGAAATTAACCCCAAAGAATTGGTCAATTTTTTATTGTCTGAATTAAATAATCGCGAAAGGGAAGTATTAAATGCTCGTTATGGATTAGTGGAGGATAACTGCCAAACCCTAGAAGCGATTGGTAAAAAATATGGCATTACCCGTGAAAGAGTGCGCCAAATTGAAAATAATGCTTTAGACAAGGCTTTAGTCAAACAAGGTAAAGACGAAGCGCTGGCAGAATTAGCGTCGGTAGTAGTCAAAGAAATTAATAAGGGCGGTTATATCAGGCAAGAAGATAATTTACTTAATGATCTGCTCGGCAATAGTGCCGAATTTAAAGTTGATAAAAATTGCTTGAAATTTATTTTTAGTAAATTTTTAACCAGCCAGATTGAGCCAGTTGATATATTATACACTGAAAGAGCTTGGCAGATAAAAGATAGGGATTTGGGGTATTTTCCAAAATTAGTAGACGGGATCAGAAATGTTTTAAATCAAAAAAATCAGCCAATGCATTTGTCGGAAATTTTGGCAGAGTTGGAAAAAGAAATAGCGGATGAGAAATTAAAGGGGCTGATTTCAGAAATTGAAGATTGGCAGAGCGCCGTTGATTCATATTTGGAAGTCAGCAAACATTTTAAAAAGAATTTGTTTGACAAGTGGGGTTTGGCGCATTGGCGCAGCGTTAATCCCAAAAGGATGAGGGATAAAATTCATTTGATTTTACAGAAATATGAGAAGCCTTTGCATTATAAGCAAATTGCCGAGCATATTAACCAGGAGCAGTTTGATGCTAAACGCGCTCATCCGGCCACTATCCACAACGAGCTGATTTTAGATGACCGCTATGTGCTGGTGGGCAGGGGCATTTATGCCCTGGCCGAATGGGGCTATAAGCCGGGAGTGATTGCAGAAGTAATCAGGGATATACTCCAGGGAAGTGGCACGCCCCTAACCAAAGGGGAAATTATGAAAGAAGTTTTGAAGCGCAGAATGGTCAAAGAAGGGAGTGTTAATTTAATACTGTCTAACAGGGAATTATTTGAGAAATTATCAGATGGCAGATACCAAGTAAAAGCTTAATTTTATCTGACTAAAACCGTTGAAGAAGGGCGTTCTAAACGCCCTTCTTTAAATGGCTATTTTGATAATCAAATATTAAAATGGTATAATATAGTTAGGATAATTGCGATTAAGAGATAGTATAATCATAAGTTTTTGCTAGATAATTATAATAATAATATTTAAAGCTACGATTATGGATTTTACGCAGATAATTTCCAATTTACAGGAGTATGTTATCCAATTAGGCGGCAGAAAGCCGTATGAAATAATGCTGAAACTATTTTTGGACGGCGGCTGGATTATTTTTGCGCTGGCGATGATCTGGGGGTTATTTGAGGTATATATGAATTATATCAAAGACAAGTATGCGGCAAAAATTAAATGGGCGCTTTTGGCCATTGATATCCCCAAGGAAAATTTACAGTCAACTAAAGCAGTGGAGCATATTTTTGCCGCCATGTGGCCTTTTTTGGAGTCAATTAATTTGGTTGAAAAATATATTGATGGCGAATTCCAACTGGCTTTTAGTTTGGAAATCGTGAGTATCGGCGGCTATACCCAATTTTTAATACGCGTGCCAGTGACTCACAAAGATATTGTGGAAGCGGCAATTTACGGCCAGTATCCAAAAGCAGAAATTACCGAGGTAGAAGATTATGTTTTGCGCTATAAAGATTTGAGATTTCCATCTGATGACTATGATTTATGGGGCACGGAGTTCGGGCTGACAAAGCGATCGCCTTATCCCATTCGCACTTATCCTTCATTTGAACACACCTTAACGCAAACTTTTGCTGATCCAATAGCCTCGTTTTTGGAGGTGTTTAGCAAGATTAACAAGGATGAGGAATTGTGGCTGCAGTTAGTGATCACGCCCATTAAGGATGACTGGAAAGAAGAGGGTTATAAGATTATTAATAAATTAATTGGGGTAAAGGCTGAAAAGAAGAAGGGCATATTTGATCTCTTTTTATCTCCTTTCAATTATCTCGCAACTTTAACGGAAGAGCTTTTTGTTTACGGCATTGGCTATGAGCCGGGCAAAGTTGAAGGGTTAAAAAAAGATGAGTTTCAAGGGCCGCCCAATAAAATGCTTTATTTAACGCCAGAGGAACGCAACGCGGTTGTTGGCATTACTACTAAAATTAGCAAGCTGGGATATCAGACAAAGATGCGGGCGATTTTTGTCACCCAAAAAGGAAAAATGAACAAACCTAAAGGAGCGGCCGCGCTCATTGGCGCCTTGCAGCAGTTTTCAGCGCTTGATTTGAATGCTTTTAAGCCGATTATGAAAACTTTTACTAAAGCCAATTATTTTTTTGTGGAGAGAAGGGTGATTGCTAAGCAGAATAGGATTTTGAGGAATTATAAATCAAGAAGCCAAACTTATGGTTGGGGCAAGGGCTTTGTTCTAAATATTGAGGAGCTGGCGACAATCTTTCATTTTCCAGTGCCGGAAGCCGTCAGGGAAAATGTCAAGCGGGTAGAGGCTAAGAAAGAAGCGGCGCCAGTTAATTTGCCGGATACAATTTACGAAGAAGATCAGGTAATGAAACAAATGGCACTGGACGAGCAAACGGCAGAGACAGCTCCAGCAAGGCAGAGTGAAAGTGCTAAAGCTGAACCGCCCGGTAATTTACCCATATAAATTTAAGAAGTATGAATGATAATGACGTAACATATTTTGCGGAAACAAATTTTCGTAACGAACATAGAAAATTCGGCATTAGACGTGATGACCGGCGCCGTCATTTTTATGTGGTGGGAAAAACCGGTATGGGCAAAACAGTCATGCTGCAGAATATGATTATTCAGGATATTCAGCGCGGCGAGGGTTTAGCCGTGGTTGATCCACACGGAGAGTTGATAGAGGAAATCATCGGCTCAATTCCGGCTAATAGGATTAATGACGTAGTCTATTTTAATCCGGCTGACTTAGAGCACCCAATTGCTTTTAATATTTTAGAGACGGTGGATGATGAATATAAACATTTGGTTAGTTCGGGGCTGATGGGCGTGTTTACCAAAATCTGGGCTAATATGTGGTCGGCCAGGATGGAATATATTTTGAATAATTGCATTTTGGCTTTACTTGACAGCCCGGGCAACACGCTTTTGGGCATTAACCGGTTGTTGGTGGATAAAGATTACCGCCGGAAGATCGTGGATAAAATCAAAGATCCGGTAGTCAAAGCTTTCTGGGTGGATGAATATGCCAACTATAATGAGCGCTTCAGGACAGAAGCCATTGCGCCAATCCAGAATAAAGTTGGCCAGTTTTTGTCGTCCTCGGTGATCAGAAATATTGTTGGCCAGTCAAAGTCAACATTGGATATCAGGGAGATAATGGATACCAAAAAAATATTACTGATGAATCTGTCAAAAGGCAGAATCGGTGAGGATAATTCAGCCCTTTTAGGAGCAATGATGATTACTAAAATTCAGCTGGCGGCCATGAGCCGCGTTGATGTGCCGGAGTCGGCCAGGCAGGATTTTTATCTGTATGTGGATGAATTTCAGAATTTTGCTACGGAGTCTTTTGCTGATATTCTATCCGAAGCCCGCAAATATAGATTGAATTTAATTATGGCGCATCAATATATTGCCCAGTTGACCAGTGTCAGCGGCACTGGCGGCCGGGTTACTAAAGTTAAAGATGCCGTGTTTGGCAATGTGGGCACGATTGTGGCTTTTCGCATTGGAGCGCCGGATGCCGAGGATATGATTAAAGAGTTTGAGCCCTATTTTATAGAAGAGGATTTAGTTAATTTGACGAAGTATCATATTTATTTAAGACTGATGATTGATGGCGTGGCCTCAAAGCCTTTTTCAGCCACTACTTTGCCGCCGATTACCAAGCCGCAAGCAGGAGCGGCGGAAAAGGTGATTATGGTGTCAAGGGAAAGGTACACTAATAAAAAAGATGAAGTGGAAGAAAAGATAATGCGTTGGTCAGGGTTAGAAGAGACAATGGCAGTGACAGCTAAAGAAACTAAACTTGATGGTCAGGAGGCAATTTTTAAAAAAGGCCATGTGATAAAAGCAGTTGCCGATAGAGATAATAAGGAGGCATCTTCCCGCGCCAAAGCCGTGGAGGATGCGCCACCAAACGCGGTGTGCGATAATTGTAATAAAGGTGTGTATATTAAATTCACCCCGGATGATCAAAGAAATGTATTTTGTAAAGATTGTTTGGCTAAATTTAAGAAAGGCGAGATTGATGCGGATAAATTGCCAAAAAAGAATGTGCCTAAGAAAGAAGAAGCGGCAGCAGAGGTGATCAGACCCCGTCAACAACTGCCAAAGTTAGGCCGGCCGGCCCACCTTCGCCAAGGCTACGGCGGGCAAGCCGGTAATATTTTATCCAAAGGGCAGAATCTTAAGCCAGGAGAGGTAGTACAGGTGAATAATCACTAAATAAATAATTTTTAACATGTCAATATTCCAATCAATAATTCTCGGCATCATCCAAGGTCTGACAGAATTTTTGCCAATATCTTCAAGCGGTCATTTGATCTTGGTGCCGTGGATTTTTAATTGGACTGACCAGGGGCTGGCATATGACGCCCTGATACATTTGGCAACCGGGCTGGCCATTATTATTGCCCTGCGCCAAGAGATTGGGCGGATTCTTGCCGGGTTTAATTTTAAAAGGCAAGACAGCGCGTACAGGAAAAATAGAAAATCATTCGGTTTGATTGTTTTAGCTGTTATTCCAGCGGGTCTGGCCGGGCTGATATTTGATAATTTAATAGAAGAAAAATTAAGGATAGTTGAAGTGGTCGCCTGGTCACTCATATTCTGGGGCGTGGTTTTATGGTGGGCGGAATATTATAATAATAAACTGACCAAAAAAAGTAGTTTAGAGCAATTAAGCTGGCCGCATGCTTTGGGAGTCGGGCTGAT
>PFHP01000020.1 GCA_002782365.1 Candidatus Kuenenbacteria bacterium CG_4_8_14_3_um_filter_39_15
ATTCTACTGCCTTTTATCCATTTAAACTTGTAAATTATCCTCATTTTTGACTCCCTTGGAGTCCGAAATGTATCTGAACTTATTCAGCATATTAATTACTAAATAATTCGGCTTGTTCTGCTTTATTAGCCTCTAACGTTTCAGCTACTTCAGCATAACCGATTTCCTCATCGCATTTGGGGCAATACTCATGTTCACCTGATAAATAGCCATGAATCGGGCAAATGGAAAATGTGGGACAAATCGTATAATATGGCAAATGATAATTTTCGGCTATTTTTCTAACTAAATTCTTAGTGGCGTCAATGGACGGCATCTTTTCACCTATAAAACCGTGTAAAACTGTGCCGCCGGTGTATTTGGTTTGCAGGTCGTCTTGCAGGTCAAGGGCTTCAAATATATCGTCAGTAAAGCCCACTGGCAGCTGGGATGAATTGGTATAATATGGTGCGGCATTTTTTTCTCTATAAGCACGCTCATTAGCCACAATAATGTCAGCATATTTCTTTTTATCAGCCTTGGCAAAACGGTAAGTGGTGCCTTCGCCGGGCGTCGCTTCTAAATTATACAAATGATTGGTTTCATTTTGATAGGTCATCAGTTTATCGCGCATATATTCAAGGATTTCTTTAGCCAGGCTATGGCCTTCTTTGGCGGTAATACTTTTGCCTATAAAATTAAGCATTGATTCATTCATACCGAGAATGCCAATGGTATTAAAATGATTTTTCCAGTATTCCCCGAATTGGTCTTTAATTCTACCTAAATAAAATTTGGAATACGGGTAAAGACCCATTTCGGTAAATTTTTCAATGACTTCCCTTTTTGTCTCAAGTGACTCCCTGGCAATCGTCATCAGGCGATCAAGCCGTTTGAAATAGTCATCTTTGTCTTTAGTCAGATAGCCTAGACGGGGTAAATTAATTGTGACTACGCCGATACTGCCAGTTAGGGGGTTAGCGCCAAAGAGACCGCCGCCTCGTCTTCTTAATTCCCTATTGTCTAGGCGCAGACGGCAGCACATGCTTCTGGCATCATCTGGATTCATGTCAGAGTTTATAAAATTTGAAAAATAGGGAATGCCATATTTGGCAGTCATTTCCCACACTGGATCAAGCACCGGGTTTTCCCAATCCATATCTTTGGTGATGTTATAGGTTGGAATTGGAAAAGTGAAAACGCGGCCCTTGGCATCACCGACTAAATAAACTTCGGCCAAAGCCCGATTAAACATGTCCATTTCCGGTTGGAAATCTTTATATTTATCTTGAGTGACTTCACCGCCAATGATAACATAATCTTCGGCTAGCGCGCCCAATGGTTTGATGTCTAAGGTGATGTTGGTAAAGGGGGTATTGCCGGTAATGAATATCTTGCCGTTTCTTCGGGCTATTACTGTCTCATTGTCTGTATTGGGACACCAGATAACTCCTTGATAATCTACCGCTTCAATTTTATTAATATAAGTATCTCTAATCTCTTCAATATTATCTGTATCTTGAATAATCGGAATCTTTATTAGTGAATTTGAATCTATAACTTTTCCAATTTCCTCAAGTAAATATTTGTTGTCTTCTTTTCTTACAATTCTATGCTTGGGAGAAATGAACTGGTCTGTGAGTTTATTTTTAAGACTGAACATTTTGCCTTTATATTTTTTGGCAAAGACTTTTTTGACCGGCAAATATTCAATATATTCTTTTTCAATATTAAAAGTAGCTATTATATCGCCCTTTTTTACTTGGTTGTATTTTTTCCAGCCATCATTAGCTAGAATTTCAGTATCTTCAGACATACATTGAAAGCCGACTCGGGTGGGAATGTTCATGTTAAACATGAATTCTTGCAAAGCTTGCTTAATTTGTCCGTAGTTGAGTTGGTCATAACGGATGAATGGGGCTAAGTAGGTATCAAAATTAGAAAGGGCTTGGGCGCCATTGGCTTCGCCCTGAAGAGTGTAGAGAAAATTGACTACTATCCCAAGAGCACTTCTAAAATGCTTAGGGGCTTTACTTTGGATCTTGCCTTCAACACCAGTAAAACCATAAACCAGCAAATCTTTAATATCCCAGCCACAGCAATAAGCGGCCAAAAGTTGCAGGTCGTGCAAATGCAGGTCGGCGTCAATATGAGCTTGCCTGACTTCCGGCGGGTAAATTGAATTGAGCCAGTAGTGGGCAGAAATTGTTGAAGCCACATGGTTATTCAAGCCTTGGAGTGAATAAGCCATATTTGAGTTTTCTTTAACGCGCCAATCTAATTTGTTTAAATATTGATCAATCAGATCATCAGAATTAATAAACTTATTCAAATCTCTAATCTTGGCATGCTGTTCGCGATAAAGAATATAGCCTTTAGCTGTCTCAACCAGATCCTCTTTAATCAATATCTCTTCAATAATATCCTGAATTTCTTCAACGTTGGGGATAATTTGCCCATCAAATTTTTTGTTTAAATTCTTGACAACCTGTTCAGTCAATTTTTCCGCCAAATGCTCGTCTTCATGACCAGTTGCTTGAAGTGCCTTAAAAATAGCAGTTTTTATTTTTCCTGCGTCAAAAGCCATTACTCGGCCATCGCGTTTTTTAATTTGAGTGACATCTTTAGCCATAAAAACAAAACAAAAAGACCTTTATCCATCGCCTGGTCTTTTTTATTAACACGGTTTATCAAGGACTATTTTGTAATTATCATTATAAACTTTTTTATGGCTCTAGCAAAGGGAGTTATCCACTGTTTTTTTAAAAAACCAAAATTTACTATCCAATAACAGCTTTTTATTATATACTAAAACTGTAAAATATAATTTATCAATTAAAATAAATAAAAATATGCCGGTGGAATCAAATGATTTTCAAAAAGAACTTGAGGCGCAAAAAGAAATTCTGCTCAAAATTTATGAGCAGACTCAAAAGACTAGACGTTATATTTTATTTGGCAGAATTTTAAGCGTAGTTTATCTTATCTTGGTAATCGCGCCCATAATCTTTGCTATTTTTTATCTGCCGCCCCTATTCAAACAAGTTGTTGAACCTTACAAGGAACTCCTGGGACAAGATAACGGCCTGCCCAGCGACAATGCCGATTTAATGAATAACCTATTAAACCAGTTAAAAAAATAATTTAATGCTTTTCAAACGCATGAAAGAACTGATCCAGCAAGCCAGGAACCTGGTACAAAAAATAAATCAAGCTGGCCAATGGCTTGATATCACCACTAAAAAAATAAAAATAAAGGCTCTGAATATTGAGATGAATGAGCCTGATTTTTGGTTGAATAATGAAAAGGCAAAAAAGGTGTCAAAGGCAGCGGCGGATCTGCAAGACGAGGTGAATGACTGGCAAACACTGCAAAAAGAAACTGATGAAATAGTCAGCCTGGCGGAAACGAGTGAACAAGAAGATGAGCACTCAATTAAAGAAGATTTACAAAAAAAACTGGATAAATTGCAGAAAAAATTTTCAAAATTAGAATTTAATCTGATGTTTAACGGCGAGTATGATAAAAATAATGCGCTGCTGGCCATTCATGCTGGCGCCGGGGGTACAGACGCCCAAGACTGGGCTCAAATGCTTGAACGGATGTATTTGAGGTATTTTGAAACTAAAAATTTTAAGGTCACTATTTTAGACAGGCAAATGGGCGGAGAAGCTGGCATAAAATCTATGGTGATGGAAGTAACTGGAAAATTTGCTTATGGATATTTGAAGAGTGAAGCTGGTGTGCATCGGCTGGTCAGAATTAGCCCATTTGATGCGGAAAAAATGCGGCACACGAGCTTCGCTTTGGTTGAAGTTCTGCCGGAACTTGAGGAATTAGAAGAAATCAAGTTGAAAGATGAAGATCTGCAAATTGATACTTATAAATCATCCGGCCATGGCGGACAAAGCGTTAATACCACTGATTCGGCGGTCAGAATTAAACATTTGCCCACTGGCATTACGGTCACTTGCCAAAATGAAAGATCACAGTTGCAAAATAAAAATACGGCTTTGAAAATTTTGAAATCAAAAGTGCACCAATATTCTTTAGCGGAACAGGCAGAGGAAAAGAAAAAATTGCGCGGGGAATTTTCCGAAGCTGCCTGGGGCAACCAAATCCGCTCCTATGTGCTCCAGCCATATAAACTGGTCAAAGACCATCGGACAAATTATGAAACGTCGGAAGTAGAACAAACATTGAATGGGAGGCTGGATGAACTAATTGAAAGCTATTTGAAAAACAGGATAAAAGCTACTTAAAAAAATCTATGAGAAAATCCCAATTATTCGCTCTTGGCTGTTTGGCTTTTATCGGGGGAATAATTTTGAGTCAGTTAGTCCAATGGCCTTGGGACAATTTTTATAATTTCGCCACCGTGGTAGGTTTGATTATTTTGATAGCTATCCTCGGGACTAAGAAAAACTCTGGACTAACCGTCCCAATTTTATTTGGGACGGCTTTTTTATTGCTGGGCATATGGCGCTTTGGTTTGAGCCAGCCAGTGATTGATAAAAATCATATTGCCAATTATTATAATCAAACAATCAAACTGGTGGGCCGCGTGGTTGATGAGCCGGATATCCGCTTAACCCACAGAAAACTGACAATCGGCAGGATAAAAGCAGAGGACATCGGCTTCTTAAAAGGTAAAATTTTGGTTAATGCGCCAAATTATCCTGAATATAATTACGGCGATCTTTTACAAATCAAATGTGAATTGACGGCCGGCGGAATGATTGAAGATTTTGATTATGGTAAATTTTTAAATGCTAAAAATATTTACGCTGTTTGTTATCAGCCGGAAGATATTTTATTGGTGAACAGTAATTTAACAATCAACCAAAAAATTAGACGGGGAATTTTAGCGGTTAAATATAAATATAAACAAATTATTGACAAGGCTGTGCCATATCCTCAATCAGAAATTTTAGCCAGCTTGATTTTAGGATTGAGACGCGGCATTCCTGAAAATATTATAAATAATCTTAGACAAACCGGGCTGTCCCATATTATTGCCATTTCAGGCTTGCATATTTCAATTGTGACACTGCTGTTAATGAATAGTTTTATAGCCATTGGCTTGCGGCGCAGATATGCCTTTGCGGCGGCGACCATAAGTTTAATAATTTTTCTCATTATGATAGGTTTTCACGCTTCAAGTGTTCGGGCAGGGATAATGGGTTTTGCCGCGCTGTTAGCTATGCAAGCGGGTAGATTAAAAAATGGGATTAATATTTTAATCTTGGCAGCTTTTATTTTGCTTTTAATTAACCCGAAATTGCTTTTAGGCGATGTCGGATTCCAGCTGTCATTTTTAGCAGTGCTTGGTATAATATATCTTGGGCAGCCAATTGAGAAATTTTTGGAGAGAATCAAAGTCCCAAAATTTTTTGAGATAAGGTCCTCTTTAATGATGACTCTCTCGGCTCAAATAATGGTACTGCCTTTAATGGTTTATTACTTCGGAAATCTGTCAGTCATCGCGCCAGTGGCGAATGTTCTGATTCTGCCCATACTGCCGTTGATAATGATCATCGGCTTTGGATTAGGAATTGTTGGCTTTATTATTTTACCGTTGGCACATTTTATTGGTTATATAATAGCAATGTTGATTGGCTGGATAATGCTAGTAACCAGTCTAGGCGCTCGGTTGCCATACGGAAATTTTAATCTGGAAAAAATTGATTTTGTCTGGATAGCGCTAATATATATTTTAATTGGTTGGAGTATATGGCTATTAAAAACAAAAAAGTTTTCATAATTTTGTTAATCGCGGCGGCTCTTGTTTTAATGCAAAAGTTTGGTTTTGATTTACTGACCAAAAATAAATCAGCCGGCGGGCAAATGGAAAGCACTAGCCAGGGAGAAGATAATCTTAAAGTAATATTTTTTGATGTTGGCCAAGGGGATGCAATATTTATTGAAACACCAGAGAAAAAACAAATTTTAATTGATGGCGGTGATAGTAGTTTAATACTTGATAAATTGACCAAGCAGATGAAGTTTGATGACCGCTTGATTGATGTGATTGTGCTCACCCATCCACATGCTGATCATGTGACTGGGCTGGTAGAAGTTTTAAAAAGATATCAAGTTGGTGAAGTTTGGTTGACGGGCGTAATTCATACGTCAAGCATCTACCTTGAATTTTTAAATCTCATCAAAGAAAAACAAATCCCAACTAAAATAATTTTTGCTTGCGGTAAAGAAAATATTAAAGGCTGTCATGATATAATAGCACTCGAGACGGGGTTACAATTTAAAATTTTATATCCATTGGAAAATTTATCCCAGAAAAGGCTTGAT
>PFHP01000044.1 GCA_002782365.1 Candidatus Kuenenbacteria bacterium CG_4_8_14_3_um_filter_39_15
CAATAATTTGGTCTGTCCGAGTATTAATCGCCACGACTGACGGTTCATTGACCATAATGCCTTTGTCTTTAACATAAATCAGGGTACTTGATGTACCCAGATCTATTCCCAAATCTTTTCTAAAACGGGGAAAGATTTTAAACATAAATTAAAACAATTCTTTTAAATTCCTTAATTGCGTTTTATTTTCATTTCTTTTTTTAAACTCTAGCTGCCCATGGGTTTTATCTGAAACTACTAAGCGATATGGCAGGCCAATCAAATCTGCTTCGGCCAGTTTTTCTCCGGGCGAAATATCCTGACGGTCATTATAGAGCACCTCTTCTTTTTTACTTAGTTCTCTGTAAATCTCATCTGCTGTAAGTTTTACTTTGTCATTTTTTGATAAATTAAGCAGGTGATATTTATATGGGGCCACGGCTGCCGGCCAGATAATGCCTTTCTCATCATGAAAAATCTCAACAAGAGTGCCCATCACTCTTGATGGGCCAAAGCCATAACAGCCCATAAAAACTGGTTTTCCGTGGCCATCGCCTGCTTTATAAGTCAATTGGCAGGCATTGGAAAATTTGGTTTTAAGCTTGAAAATATTGCCAACCTCAATGGCGCGCTTTTTTTCTAATTGATTATTATTGCATTGGGGACAAACGTTTTGCTCTTTAATCAGCTCTTGGTTAACGGCAATATTGCATTGCTTGCATAAATAAATTTCATCTTCGCCGGCATCACACAAAGTTTGATATTCATGAGAATATTGGGAAAAACTGCCTCCGGAAGCAAATGTCCTGACTGAAATATCACCAAGACTCAACCTGGCTAATATTTTTTCATAAGCCCTGGCCACTCTTTCATAATATTTATCCAGGCCTTGCTCATCTTTATGAAATGAGTATAAATCTTTCATCACAAACTCCCGGCCGCGCAGCAGCCCTGATTTGGAACGAGCCTCATTTCTGAATTTGGTTTGAATTTGATAAACATACTTGGGCAGATCTTTATAGGAGAATATTATTTTTTTGGCTAGCGGAGTAATTATTTCTTCATGTGTCGGCCCAAGAGTAAATTCCTTATTATTAGCGCCTTTTAATTTGAAAAGTACCGGCATGGAATCCCAACGGCCAGTTTGCACCCAAAACTCCTTGGGATGAAGAACCGGTAAAAGCATTTCCTGGCCGCCGATGGCATCCATTTCTTCACGGATAATATTTTCAATTTTTACCAACACCCTTTGGCCCAAAGGCAGATAGCTGTAGATGCCAGCGGCAACCTTATCAATGAAACCAGCGCGCACCAAGAGCTTGGCGTTAACAGCTTCTTCATCTTTCGGATCTTGTTTAAGGGTTTTGTAGAAAAGTCTGGACTGTTTCATTTTTTTACATTAAAATAAATTTATCTTAATATCTCTCAATATGATAAAAGCCATCAAACACATCAGAAGAACAAAACCAATTTGATGGATTCTTGCTTCCAAAGATTGTTTGACCGGCCGGCCTTTGAATTTTTCAATAATCAGGAACAGCAGCCGTCCGCCATCAAGAGCTGGAATGGGCAGGAGATTAATAATACCCAAATTGATGGAAAGAAGGGCGGCAAATTGAAGAATGTAGCTCAAGCCTAATTTAACAACTTGGCCAGTCAAAACGGCAATGCCCACTGGCCCAGCCACTTCAGTTTCCATTTGCTGGCCAGTAATTAAATCTCCTATTATCTTAGCAAAAGCCTTTAAAATAGCAAGGGTTAAAGCGAGTGTTGTTTCTGCTCCCTTATAAATCGCCTGATACCAGGGATAACGAACAATCGCGGTTTTAACTAAACCAACGCCAACTTGGGCTGGCTGGTCTGGAGCGCTTGAAACAGGGATGATCTTTTGGGTGATTTCCTGATTAGCCCTAGAAATCGTAATGTCCATTTCTTGGTTTGGGCTGACAGAAATTTTATCTTTAACTTCTTGAATAGTAGCGACTGGCTGGCCGTTGATTTTTAAAATTATGTCCCCCACCGCGATTTGAGCGGCGGCGGCTGGCGAATCTTTGGCAACTGAAATTATCTGGACTTTTTCCTGGCTGGCATTAAGGCTTGGGTCAGTAACATCATCAACCAGACTGGGAATGCCAACCATAAAAGCGATTGCCAGCAGAACAAAACAAAGAATAAAATTCATGGCGACGCCGGCAAACATAATGGTAGATCTTTGCCAAATTTTTCGCGAACCAAAACTGTCAACATCTTTCTGATGATCGCCATTCTCGCCTTTAATAGAAACAAAACCGCCAAAGGGCAGCCAATTGACAGACCAAATTGTTTTTTTATAGTCTTCTGCTTTTGTTCTTGGCCCAACATATCGCCATTTGCCATGGTCATTTTTGACCAAACCGAAAATCCTTGGCGGCAAACCAAAACCGAACTCTTCAGCTTTGACTTTAAACATGCGGGCAGTGATAAAATGACCTAGTTCATGAACGAGGATTAAACTACCAAGGATAATGATGAAGGTGATGATGGTTATGAACATATGTTATTCCCCCCTCCCTCACCCTCCCCCACGGCGTTCCTTGTGGGAGAGGGCTGGGGAGAGGGCTTGTAGTTTATAATTTAATTTCCTCTTCTTTTTTCTCCCCGACTTCCCTAACAGTTTCATTATACTGACGCGTCATTTCATCTAAATCTTCAACTAATTTATACTTTTCATCCTCGCTTATTTCTTTATTCCTCTCCAACCCAGTAATTTCCTCTTTAATTTTATCGCGGATGCCGCGCATGGCCATACGGGCGTTTTCCAGTTTATCATGCAAAACCTTAATCAATTTTTGACGACTTTCTTCAGTCATGGGTGAAATAATAAGGCGCAAAAAAGTGCCTTGATTATTAATGGCAAACCCCAGACTGGCAGTTTGAATGGCGCGTTCAACATCTTTAATAATATTCCTGTCCCATGGCTCAACAGTCAGCATTTTAGGTTCTGGCGCCTGAATTGAGGCCAATTGCTTTAAGGGCATTTTTGAGCCGTAAACCTCTACCATAATATTCTCCAGCAATGCTGGAGCGGCCCGATTGGTTCTGATGGAATTAAGGTCAGTTTTTAAATATTCAATAGCGGCATCAAAATCTGTACTGCGTTGTTTTAGGTCCATAAATATTCTATTAATTTTAATAATATCCTGACCTATTGCGTCACGCCAAGATATAAAACATTGGTGTCTCTGGGATCAATTAAAATACTTTTAACCTTGGCGCCGGCTGGAATGGGCAAAGTTTTGGTTTTCCAATTGCTGCCATTATCTACAGTGTGATAAAGAATACTGCCAATAGTATAATAGAGCTCATTTGTTTCATTAGGGTTAAAGCCAAGAGCATTAATATCAACGGTATTGGGCTTAGTAATTAAGGTTACCGGCTGCCAACTTTGGCCATTGTCCTTACTTTTAAGAATACCGTAGCCGGCAAGATAGATTAAATTATCTGGCTTTTGAGTAAAGAATAATTGCTTGAATTTATTAATGCCCGGCATTTCTTTGCTCTGCTCAAAAACCGTTTCTTGCCAGGATTTGCCCTGATCATTGGAAATATAAAATTTATCCTGGCTGGCCACAAAAATATTATGACTATTATACGGATCAACTAAGACTTTTTTAGCCTGCGCCTTTTCAAAAGTAGCAATGGTCTGCCAACTCTCCCCCCAATCGTCGCTCAAAAGCAGGGTGCCGTCGCTCGTCAGAAGATAAACATAACTGGTATCAAAATAACTGATAGCCAGACTGACAGCAGTCACATTAGCTTTTGCTTCTGCGTAAATAATGGTCCAGTTTTCTCCATTATCAGTAGTTTTAAAAACTTTATTGCCCGTGGAAAAGTAGATGATGCCGCGAGTTTTTGGATTTAAAACAAAATCATTAATGGGCAAATCATTAAGTTTTTTCCATGAATCGCCGTTATTTTGACTGATAAAAAAACCACCATTGGCAGCGCGATAGATAATATTAGAATCAAATATGTCAAAACTGATTTGGCGAATATCTTGGCTGGCAATACTCGTGGCGTTTGCTTCAAGTGTATTTTGTTCCAGCCATGTATCACCTTGATTGCCCGATTTATAAACCCCTTTTGGACCAGTTACTTTAGAACTGCCGCCACCCGGAGCAAAAGCAAAATTACAGGCTGAAAGAATCAGGGGAATAATCAAAGCACTAATGATAAAAAATATTTTTTTGCTTTTCATATTTTTTCATTGTTTAAAATTCTAAAACTAAATTTTCCAAAGCCAGCCGCAAATTTACATTCTGCTCAAGATAGCGGCCGGTGATTTTGATTTTATTTAATAATTGGGCCAAATGTGATGAGGAATAGCGGCTAGAAAAATTGGCCAGTTCGGATTTTAAATTAACATGGGTAACTTTATCAAAACAAAAATTTTTAATCAGCAACCCGTCGCGCACCAGAGAAGAAATTTGCGCTAAAAATTGATAGGCATTTTGCTGGCTTTGCTCTGATTTAACTTGTCCGGCTAATTTCTCAACTAAGGCAAAACGGCTGTTTAAATCAGCTGACATCTGGGATAAAAGATTTTGCTGGCTGTATTTGTATTCAGTCAGCAACTTTGAATGCCCTAAAAAAGGTAAAACACGGCCAGGATAACCTTGGCTTAAATGGGCTAATTCATAGGCTTGATTTTTGTCTAGGCCTTTTTTGATTAAATAACTTTCAAACTTTTTCACCGCAACCGGCAAAAATTTTATAACTTGCACGCGGGAGAGAATGGTTTTGGGAATACTTTTTAAAGTTGGCGTTAAAAATATAAAAATGGTTTTGGCGGTCGGTTCTTCCAAAATTTTTAATAGCCCATTGGCGGCAGCCAAGGAGAGAGTTTGGGCGTCGCGGATAAAAATAATTTTGTGAGAGTTTAAAAATGTGCCGCGATAAATTTTTGCCCGCGCTTCGCGCACCTGCTCAATGGTGACATTTTTTTTACCCGGTTGGCAGTCAAGATAAATAATATCAGGGTGAATCTGTTTGCTAATTTGCCGGCAATGAGCACAGTGATCACAGGGACTATTATCTGACCGGCAATAAATACTTTTAATAAAATATTGGGCAAGAGTATTTTTACCCAGGCCATTTGGCCCATAAAATAAATAGGCATGACCAAGAGTGTTATTGCCAATCATGGCTTGCAGATAATTCACAATTGGTTTATGGCCGATAATTGGCCAGTTAAATTTTGTCGTCATATATTGTATATATTATCATCTAAAAGGCTGGTGGTCAATTTCCGCCTTGTCACTGTTGTTTAGAATTACAAAATGATCATTTTATCCATTCTCTCCTCTTATGAAGACGCAATGCGTCTTTATAATTCCCCTCATCTGATGGGAGGAGAAAAAACACATTTCCATAACTCAAAATATATAAAAAGTCCCTTGAGTTACCAAATACTTAAGGGACTAAATTCCAAAGGACCAAAAATCTAAAACCAAAATTACAGCGGGACAACGACTCGACGGCGATCAATAACGTCCCAAACATAGGCTATTCGCACCATGTCATCCTCAAAATGGTGTAAATAACCATAGAGGTATAAACCACCACGACCACCCAAGTACACGTCGGCAATAAAAAAATCATCACCAACTTTGAATAGAAAAAAAATGCCATCACCCTTGATGCGCAACCAGCTGGAGTGTTTTTCAATAAAATTGATGATCTGATGCTGTGTAAAACACAACTGGTTGATATCATCACCTAGTGAGCTAAATATTTGGGCAAAAGTGGCGCTTCTTTCCATCTCATATACCAGAACATCGGTTTCTGGCGTGGGTTTACTTGTCTTATTTGTACCCCATTTCCTAAAATTAGGATCCAAAAGGCCAGTAGCAAAAAATTTTTTGGCTGTAACAATTGTTCTTTTGCCGTCACAAGCATCTAGAATTAACCTTTCTCCGCCAGAGATAAGTTTGAGAATTGTCCCTTCCGTATGCATAAGCTGTCCCTCCTATTTATTTTTATTCTTATTTTAATTACTTTCTGTTCTCTAAAAATAATTCTAACATTTTTACATAGTTTTGTGATTATATTAATATTTGCCAAGTTTTTTCTACGCATTTTTGCCAATCAAATTCTTTCAACCGCTTACGGCCTTTTTCTATATATGGAGACGCGATAAATCGCGTCTCTACAGCCGTTTCTAAGCCTCGGGCAATGTCTTCGGACGAATCCGGATTAACATATATACAGGCATCACCGCCGATTTCACGCAGGACTGGAATGTCGGACGCGACCACTGGCAGACCAAAATCAAACGCTTCTAAAATTGGAAAACCAAAACCTTCATGCTTACTGATAAAAACAAAACAGCTTGATTCACTTAAGAGCTGTTTTTTTTGTTCTTCGGAAATATAACCAAGATAGTGGATATTGGCTATTTGATATTGAATATTTTTAAAGCCATAACCTGGCTTGCCAGCCAGAATTAACTGGTAGTCAGGATGTTTTTGATAAAAAATCTGAAAAGCTTTAATTAAATGATTGATATTCTTTTTTTCTTCAATCCGGCCAATATATAAGATTTGTTTTTTTCTTTCTGTCATCGCGAGCGAGTCATGACAGTGAAGAGTGACACCAAAATAAGTCACTTCTATTTTTTTCTCTGGACAATTGAAATATTTTATTAAATCATCTTTAGTCGCCTTGGTCGGCGTGATAATTTTATAGGCATACCTGACAGCCTGTTTAGTAGTGAGCTTGAGAAACCATTTTTGAAAAAGCGAGTAGCTTGCCGGAGTATAAACAAAACCAAGATCATGCATGGTGACAATCTTTTTGGTTTTTTTATTAAATAACGCCAGCCAAGGAATAACATAACCGGGCGAAAAAAATACGGCTGGCGGATGAATTAATAATTCAAATCCCAGTCTAATTTGCGACCAGAATTTTTTGAACGGCCAGTTTAATATCTGCTGATTT
>PFHP01000021.1 GCA_002782365.1 Candidatus Kuenenbacteria bacterium CG_4_8_14_3_um_filter_39_15
CTAGCGCCTCTTCTTTCTGCCCGTTATTAATCGCGTGATAAAAATTATTGCGCAAACTTCTAAAATCTTTTCCCCCGGATTTTTGTAAAAAATCTTTTTTGCCCATTACCATGTTTACAAAATTACCAGTCAAAAATCTCTTAAAAAAGACTCCCAACAAATTCTCAACTTTGCCCAATTCTTCACCCCCCTGAAGATTTTGAATGTTTATCGGGCTCTCCGATGATTTTCCGCGTTTTGTATAAATATCTATTACTTCTTCTATAGGTCTTTTTATTTCCTCTGGCTCAACTTCTTTTCTTGGACTTAATCTTTCATCTCTTATCACCACTCGTTCACCTTTCTCATCCACAGAATAAAGCTGTATATAAGGACTCGGTATCACTGCCCCATAACGCAAAGAATCATAAATCTTCAAAATTTTCAATAAAATATCTCTTTCAACCTTATCTAATTTTCTTACATTAGGACTTTGGTTAATATAAGTTATTTTCTCTACTTCTCCTCTAATCTCTACTTTGACCGCAAATCTATCATAATCTAACAGCCAATTTTTTATATATGGTCCTTGGTCTATATTACTACCCTCTATGTCTATTCCCTTACTGCCTAGTTTTTCACTATTCTCCCTCAAAGCGCTGAGCATTAATTGCCGCTGCAAGCCGCCACTGATGTCATCATTATATAAATATAACCTTTGGTAAATCATTTCATAAACATCTACCTTGCTTTTTAAGCCAAGTAATAAATCATTCTTCAATATCTCTGCTGCCTCCTTATCTGTCCTTAAAGGTAAGGTAAACCAAATTAGATATTTTAAAATAATACTATACTTATTGCCAACTTTCTGCTCTTTTTTCAGCTCTGGAAACTGCCCTAATTTTTTCATTAATTTTAAATAAACTTCGTTCCCATCTCCCATATCACTATTAAACATAATATCAACCACTAAATTCTTTATACCTTCTAATACTTGCTCATTTCCCATCTTATCTACATCCAAATCATTTATTTGATATATGGGTATCATAATCGCTCCATCAGCTAATGGATAAATATCTGTGGAACTATTTAATTCTTGTATAAAATCCTTCATAAATTATCATATTTAACCTATTCTTTTTCTTTTTTCTTAGCCTCTTGCCCCCTAAAACTAGCTTTTACTAAATTCTCCGCTATCTTATCTAGCCGCGCCAAGAAAGCCTTTTGAGTCTCCGTATCAGTCGCCCTTATCTTCCCAAGAACAATATTATCACTTAAATTATTAAGTGGGATTCTATTTTTCTCATTTTTAAGTTGTTTGGCCACATCCCTTAAAACATCAGATATTTTTGTAAAATCAGCTGTACCTGTCTCAACGCCTTTTAGAGCATCCTGTACCGCACTAGCTAAAGTATCACCTAAATTCCTGATTGAATCTGGATTAATCACAAAGCCATCCTGGTTCAAACCCCTAGTCATATTGTCAGCAACTGCTGGCTGTAAATAAGCAGCTATCTCGTCTTCCTTTTGTCTTGCCGAATCCCGTCTTTCCCCTGACTTCTTTTCTCTTGCTTCTGGAGAAAGACTTGTATCTTGTTTAATATCCTCTAATTCTCTTTCTTCCCTGTTAATCTGCGTCTTTCTCTCTATTATTTTTTCTTCGGTGTCTGTCCCACCCTTTTCCTCTTCTGGCCGCGTACCAACATCAGACACATATTCCCCATTTTTAAATGTCTTAGTAACATTCTTAAGCCCTTGTTCATATAAAACCTGCCCCTTTACTTCAGTTCCTAATTCTCCACTAATAAACTTGCGCAATGCTTCTTCGTTCTCTATCTTCTCTACTACCTTGCCATCCTTGTTATGATATATAAATTTAAGTTCTCCCTTCTTACCGCCACCCTTCTGATAAGCAGCATGCAGTATATCAGGTGCATTTTCTAAAGCATATTTAAATCTTCCTAACGCATCCTCATCTATATGAGCATAGCCTTGCTTATCTAAATTACTTACATCACCACTACCTCCTAAAAAATATGACAAATTTCTCTGTTGCGTATGTTCCTTTGTATGACCAGCAGTATCACCAGCAAATGTGCCCAGAAAATTATTCTTATGAAAATCATCCATTCCTAAAGCCTTAAATCCATTCTCGTCTCTCTGCAAAATCCCATTTTCATCCGTATAATAAACTACGCCTTCCCCTAATTCCATAAAATCATGGGGAGATTTAGCAAATCGGCTTCTACCGGCCGTTTTATTAAATTCACCTTTTGCCGCACTTAATGCTTCTTTACCCCTATTCATTTTATATACTCCTCCTTCATATCGCTGATGACCGCCATATTCATCATGGCCTGACAATTTGCCTATATCTTCCATCTCCTTTAACAACCTTAAGCCATCCTGTGTATCTCCTAATGTCTCTGCAAAAAAATCGTTCACCACTCCATAATTATACTTAAAACGTTTCTGTCCTTTTTTATTAATATATTCTCCATAAGATAAATTCACTCCTTTCTTCTTTCTAACCGCCTCTCTAAAAATGGGATTAGCTAAAATATCATCTACATGTCCTTCGTGACCTGCCACTTTTATTAATGCCCTCCAACGATCTCGGCTATCCTCATCTTTTGCCCCATATAATGCGGCCGCTATTTCTGCCTTCTGATTCCTATCCAATCCAATAAAATCTTTAGTAAATTGAGATTCTGCCGCGCTTCTGACTTGTTGCCGATAAGGAATTTTTACTCTAACCCTTCTAGCCCATGGTTTATACCATTTATCAGCTTTCCATGTTCTAAACTGTTCAGTGACTTCTCTACCTCCAGCAGCGGCAACTTTCTTTGCTCCTTCTGATAATTCTTTACTGCGCATATCCCACCCTCGAACGGCAGCTACGGAATTAAGGGCTGCAAAAAGAATTTTTCTTCCGACACCCACTGGCTTACCTTTTTCTTCTAATAACTTTGTTGTCATTTCGTTATATCCCTGCTTTGTAGCACCCCATACTCTTTTCGGCGCCCACAGTGCTGTCCCAATTCCTGCCGCCTGTAGTTTCCCGGCAAAACTCCCGGCCATTTTACTGCCGGCCACTCCCATTTGGCTGGCCAACATCAAAGCCGTGATTAAAAGACCAATGACCAATATAAAATTTAATAACGTATCTATACTGCCAAGTTTACTAAAAAATGCCTGAAAACTTTGTGTGCCTCCGCTAAATAAGCTCGCGTCAAACCCGGCTGACATTCCTCCTGCTTTTGTGTCTTGCATTATCCAAAAAGATAGCCATAAAAAAAAAGCTAAAAACGGGCCGGTCATTAAATATTTTGACACCATTCCCCAAATCTGACTGGAAAATTTCTGTCCTTGTGGAAAAAGCGGCAAAACAAATAACAAAGGAGATAAAACTATCGCCAGCCACAACGCTATTATTCTAGCCACCAGATAAACTGTTATTATTAGCAGTATGCCTGTTGTGACGATCAAAATAATAATACCCAGTAGCATAGATCCTAGCAGGGTTAACATGCCACTCGCGCCAAGAACAACTGATGAAAATGAAGTAGACATAGCTAAAATTTTGTCCAAACCTATGGCATATATTAAATTGCCCGCTGCCATCCCCTTAAAAGCATTGACAAAAGTTAGCATAATCACTTGGCTGATATCAATCAAAAAACCCATTATGAACTTGGAAAAATTTATGAGAATCGCCGCAATTACCAATTTGGGCAATAATTTTTTGTAACTATAACTTTCAATCTTAAATAAGGTACCACAGGCAATAACTAAGACACCTATAACAATAAACATATTGGCTAAATCTCTTACCACAATCCAGCCTTCCTGAACACCCGGCTGCGTTAAAAAATTATTATATGTCGCCACCCACAACATTAATGGTATTAAAAGCGCTGAAACTAAAAAACCGAAAAAGTAAATTGGCAAATATAATATCCAGCTGATAACTAAAAACAACTGTGCAATCGCAAAGCCGCCTAATAAATTCCAAATGCCCACGGCTCCGACTGATTTAGATAAACCAAAAATACCTATCAATATTAATATTATAACTTGGATAGAGCGTATTTTTGTATTAACTTTTAATATTCTAATACTCATCTATTTTTACATTTTTAAATTATTTACAATGACCATGCTCCACTGACCATGCTTCCCTTTCCCCAAGAATAATATCATAGACTAATGGTAATTTGTTTTCTTCAAAAATATCAATGGGAAGCAGTTGTTTGTTTTGAACAACTTGATTCCATTCATCTGGAGAAAAAGTGTCGGGGTCCTTGTCATAGCACCCATTTAAAGGCCCATTAGACTGCCAATAATTTCCATCGTCGCTTATTGAGCTAGATGCCAATCCACGATCATCATCATTGCCATTATCTTTGACTTCAATTCTCATAAAAAACCCTTTTAATTCACCATCGCCTAGACAAATATCAGCATAATCAGGCTTAATTTTAAAACTAACATCTCTCTCATCAGTATTATCACTGCCTACCTCCTCAACGTTAAAATCATTACCCTTTTTGCATAAAGCTTTTAAATGCACATAGTCAACACATTTACCATCGTTGGTTTGACAAGAAATTTTTCCAAAAATTTTTTCCTCAAAGCACATTCTCTCATAGCAATATTTTGATCCTGGACATTTTGTACCGTCACATGTATTGCCTTTTTCTCCTTGTATAAAATAAGTTTTTCCGCATTCTGCCTGACTGCTTGATATTTTATAAGCGTCTGCTGGGATTGTTTGGACTGATTGACCAATAGATTCAGCCACCATATTTTTTCCATCTTTAGGACAAAAATTACCTAATGCTAATTTTAGAGTTACCTTTTTTATCCCTCTCAACTGTAAAATAGTTAACTTTGGATTTATCAAACTCAACATAGTATAGCTCATTAAAGCCAAGACCAAACCCATAATCGCTGAAATAATGGTCGTCTTGGCGCCGGAAATTCTTTGGGTATTGCCGGCGGCTAAAAGCCACTGGAACCCGCCAGCCATGATCATAATTACCGCCAGAATCCCAACTACGCCGATAAACAGATTATACAGCGCCCTTAGATACTCTGGGAAACCTTTGACACACTGCCCTATCCCAGGGATGTAAGTTTGCAACCAAATGTCACTCGCATCTTTACATATCTCCTGGGGTGTTTTTGCCTGCTGGTCCTGCGCAAAAACCTCATCCCCTATGACAAACACGCCCAAACCGACTATGATAAAAATAGCTAAAATTAAAATAAAAAATATTTTTGATTTGGGCTTGACAAAATATTTAGACATGATATATTGATTATATCACGATGAGAGGGCACACCTAAGGGTTGGTCCGAAGGTTACTCCCTCTCACATAAGAAAAACTCATCACTTTTGTTGGTGAGTTTTTCTTTGGCTTAATTTTTTTTCTAAATTATTAATATAAGTGTACAGCGCCTCATTGCCCGCCACATAACCAGTAAAAAGAAAAACTTTGTTTATTTTATATTTATCTTTAAGGTAAACATAAAACCTTTTGAAATCCAAAGCCCAACCCTGACTGCGAATGCCAAGATTTAAATTCTGGCTGTCTATGAAAGCGTAATTATTTAATTTTGATACAAAATTCATAAATTTTTTATTTCTTTTAAACATTTTTATTCTTTATTTTGTTCTGATTTCAAATACATATAAACTACTGCCAGTGTCCAGATCGGTAAAAAGCCCAATCCTGGAATTATCTCGGCGATCATTGCCCCGCCCGAGGTAATCAGCTTTCTGGTCAATTTAATGCTTTTGCCAAAAAGATAAAACATTGCCACCCCAATGGCGATGTCAACTATCCAATCAAGCCAAGACGCCAACTCAATCGTGCCGATGTCCAGCAGATCTTTTATCACCGCCAAAATAAGCGCCGCTATCCAACCCGACATGCTATGTTCTTGAGCTTTTATTTTTTTCGCTCCTTTGCCCAGCGCTTTATTTAATTTGTTTA
>PFHP01000045.1:0-147 GCA_002782365.1 Candidatus Kuenenbacteria bacterium CG_4_8_14_3_um_filter_39_15
GACGCAATAACCGCCTGCCACGCCTCTGATTGTATAATCAGTATAATCAAGGGCTGGCAGGTCATCAGCAGTAGTTGAGTCATCGCCGTAATCGCGGCAATAATAAGTGGAAAAAGTAAAGTCAAAACAGGAACCGCCAAGATTACA
>PFHP01000045.1:206-494 GCA_002782365.1 Candidatus Kuenenbacteria bacterium CG_4_8_14_3_um_filter_39_15
AAGGATAACCTTCAAGTGATGGCCAGGGATTTTGGCACAGGGCATTGGTAATATTGACAGCAGTGGTAGAAGTGCCATAGCGAAAATCATCAGTGAAATCATTATCGCCAGCGGTAACTCTGGCAATTGATTCGCCGTCAAAGGGATTAGGAGTAACAAAGGTTTGAAAGGTTTGATTGGTACTAAATGGGTTAATTTCAATCAGATTTTCTGGGTCATATTCCTCCCAAGTATAAGTAGCTGAAAGCGAATGCTCCTCGGCATCATAGGCTTGAGCAGTGTATTCAT
>PFHP01000045.1:636-6372 GCA_002782365.1 Candidatus Kuenenbacteria bacterium CG_4_8_14_3_um_filter_39_15
ATGGTCAATCTGACAAATTTTATTACCAACAGCAAAATTCCAATAATAGCTCGGCCCAACTTTGGTGCGCACTGGTGCACTGACTTTGAGCTCGCCGCCCAGCTCGCTTTTGACGCCGCTACTCCCGCCCTTAATATGGATTTCATATACATTACTGGAACCTAACGGCCTTCTGGGACTAAAAGTAAAGACCGCGCAGCCTTGGCTATTGTCGCAATCTTCTTTGCCCTGACTGACATCATAACTCGTCACAGAGCCTGATACCGGGCACCACCAGAGTGGAGTTTGCGCCGCAGCATCAGATTTGAATAATTTTTTAAAGCCGGATAAAATTTTAGCTAAAATCGTTTGCCTGTTTTGACGATCATTCAAGACATAGTCACTCTGCAAGACACAATCGCTTTTGCCCTCGGTGTTACTAACTCTTTCCCAAAGTTCAACGGTGTCGGCATTGATTGTGCCGCGACTCATTTTTTGATTAAAGGTAGCGCTGATAATGGTGTTGCGGCAATCAGTTGGGCGGCGGCGGCTGGGATATTGGGAAGCAAAAATTATTTCAGCTGGAGGAATCTGCTGGCAGGTGCAATTTTTGTTTGTGTCGCAATAAAATCCTGACCAACACAGATTATTGTTAGCATCGCACACAGGCTTACCGTTCACATCCTTATTATTTAGATTACTATCACATGGGTCGCCGAGCTTGCCGGCTTTAATATTAAAATAAAGGCCGTTGCTGGGACAATTTTTAACCTGCGCAACAACATCACCTGATGAAGTTTCCGGCACGGCAGCTCTCACCAAAGAGTCTGACCAAAAACTGGCATTAGCCGCTGTGTTATTAAAGGTAAGGGTGTCAGCATCAAGGCCAAAATTTTGGCCATTAATGCTGATACTGTCACCAGGCTGGCCAGAATTAGGTGACAGGCTGCACAGACCAGGCAAACCGCTGTCTGGAACAGGCACATCGGGCAAACACCCGGAAATTAATCCATAGGAACGATTATTATTGCTCGTTAGGCCATAGCGGTCAGTCACCGTGACCGGGGATAAACCGGTGATAGCCGGTACTTCAACTAGAATTTCACTCTCGCTCCATTGGCTGCCGCAAGGATAAATACTGACCGGCGTAGCCCCAAAATCAACCTGACTCAGAGCGCCAAACGACTTAAATTGGCAGCCCTTGACCGTTAGCCAGCGGCCGGCAGGACCTTGAACCGGGCTTAAAAAATTGACCACTGGCGTGCAGCGATGTTTGCTGATATCACAAGTACTCCCGGGACAAGTTTTATTGCAATCATCGTTAATGGCGCAGGTATCAAATGTTATATTTAATTTGGCTTTATCATATTTGGTTTCTGTCTCTGCGCGGACATAAGTGGTACCCTTCTGATCGCCGCTTTTCACAGTAGCCTGAGCATCTTCCAATGGGTCAGGATTTTCCGTAATAGTTGAATTTAAGGTAGGCTCAATAATACTCCATTGCCAATCATAATTATTACTGGCATCTTCCTTAATAATAGTGCAGTTAGCGCCAATTGGCAGGGCATAATAAGGAATGTTGCTAATATTTGGATCAACGATCTGCTCATCAGGTTTGACATTAACGCGCTCCAGGGAGCAGAGGCCGCCAGCAGCTTTAGTTTTAAATTGCCAAAGATAATCATTTTCCATGGCAATATCGTCCGCGCTTTTGATGCCAGTGGTGAGAGTAACCTGATACCAGCTATCAGCTGTTAAATTATTGGTGGGAGCTAAAATAAAACTATAATCACTGCTGCTGGTAATTTGAGCAGCAACCGCTGTCAAACCAGCGAAACAATTCTTGCCAAGACACTTTTCAATATAAATATTAGTATTATTAAAAGTAGCTTGGTCAATTTTAGTATTAAAATCAGCGGAAATGGCGGCGTTGAGACAAACATCTTGGTTATTTTTATAAGGATTAGGACTGGGCGGATTATCTATCAGACAGGCCACGCCATTGCAATCAGCATCATTATAGCAAACTTTATTTTCCGCGTCATCACAGTGCATCAAGCAACTGCCATTTTCTACCACTCGCGGGGCATTGGAGCAATTTTGAGTGTCAAATTTTTTGCAATCGGCAGCGCAAGCTAAATTGCCGCCGCGAAAACCAAGGTCTTGGCAATCTTTACCATTCAAATCAGAGCCGTCACACTGCTCACCCGGATCAAAAGAACCGTCGTTGCAAGAAATAGCATTAAATGGCATACCATTGCTTTTACCAAGACTATTTTCAACCACCACCTCGCCATCAACTGTGGCGCTAGGCACAGTAATATTAATAATTTTTGTGTCAGTCCAGTCAGTGGCATTGGCGACTGGAAAAATGGCGTCTTGGGTAAAAATAGTTTGATGAGTTGACTGGCTAAAATCACCAAAACGAATAC
The DNA here is from genome assembly GCA_002782365.1 of Candidatus Kuenenbacteria bacterium CG_4_8_14_3_um_filter_39_15. GTDB lineage: Bacteria > Patescibacteriota > Patescibacteriia > UBA2196 > GWA2-42-15 > 2-02-FULL-39-13. Next base: position 3,048 of record PFHP01000045.1, read on the forward strand.
CAGTCAAAGTAACTTTGGTTTTAGCCGGCTGACCGGCATCTGGCCTGACAGACCACAGGCAGGGGCCATTGGCTTGGCCGTCAAGCACCATAAATTTATGGTTGTCATTACTGGCTGAAACGTCATTGCTTGACTGGTAAGTAATGGCGACTGCCACTGGATAAGAATTATCACTGCTAGGATTATATACATCTAAACCATTGGGAACTATTGTTGCCACGGCAGTTGAAGAATAATCTGATGGCAGATCAGCATCCACCGAGCCAAATTTTATGCTTGAGATAGTTGCCGGCTTGGTGCTAGTCCCCCTAAAACAGTTGCCGTAGATTGTGAGGCATTCGCCTGTGGGCCCCTGATATCTGTTGAGCTTATCTATGGTCGGGCTGCAAACGCAATTGGCTAGGTCAGTAACATTAAAGTCCCAGACTTGGTTGACATATTCTCCGCTAATGTTTTTTATTTTATCAGTCTTGACAGTTATGCGGTAATGCGAATTTTCACCAAGGTCTGATGCGGGATTGAATTTAAAAACCCTGTAATTTGCCTCTTTGGGCTGTCCGGTGTCAAAAGCATAAAATTCCCCTGGAATATCACTAGGCTGACCGCTAGTGTCATTACTGGTTGATGTCTTAATGCTGGTGTCTAATTGGTAACTGGAAATTATTGTAGAATTTAGTTTTTCAATGTAAAAATCAAGCACATTGCCGTACATAGAAGTGTTAAAGGTAATGCTGATATTTGTGTCAGGGCAGACATTACTGCCTTGGGGCGCATAATTTGAAACACCCGGGGTTTGGTTATTGGTTTGAAATTTCCATACGAAAGGCTGTTGCATTAAATTGCCGCACAGGTCTGCGATGTTCTGGATGGTAACTTCGTATGTTGAAAAAGCATCCAGCAACTCGCCATTTATTAAGCTCATAGAAAATCCCTCTGGCTCTATAGCCGCCGCAAATTTATCACCAGGAACAATGGTCTGGCTGCCATCTAATTCTATTTTATAAACATAAATATTGCCTGGGTAGGGATTGATATTATTGGCTGGATCAATCACCGTATCAGCATCTATTTCTTCAGAAAAAGTTATTCTTATTTTTGTATCCCTGCTGGCAACTCCGTCACTGGACGGGTAAGTGTTGGCAACAGTCGGATTTTTAGTGTCGCCTTGACTGCCAACATAAAAATCCCATCTGAAATCAGGGTAATCCGAATCTTCGCAATCCGCTCCTAGACTGCAGTTCCTTAACTGTAGCCCCCTGACATCTTCAAGCGCAGAGGGCATAAAATCAGAATAATCGCGCTCGCGGGCATTAGGAGCAAAAATTTTCTTGATGCCGCTACCGTCATCAAATTCAGGAGTAAATTTAAGTGTATTGCCGCGCATTGTCCACTGGCCGCTATAGCCAGTAGCTGATGCTTGAGCTACTTTTAAGCTATTGCTGGCAACAGCATTTTCAAAACTTTGCTGGTCAATATTATGGTTGAAAACAGTCTGTATCTTACTGCACCAGTAAACATTGCTTTTTTGCTCGTTATAATAATAATGATCTGGCAATAGAGCGCCGTGGGAAGTCTGAAAATTGTTGACGATAAATTGGTTTGAGGCTGGCGGGTTTGGCAAATGATTGCCTACGCAATCACAACCTGGCCACTGGCCCTGACATTGCCAGATGCCGTTGACGCAAAGATCGCACTGTCCTCTGATCGCATTTTCTTGGCAACTGCCTGATCCGTTGCCGGAGAGTCGGCTAAAAATAAACTGGACGATGGCAAAAGCAAAAAGAATAATCACCAGACCAATGACGGCATTAAGCAGTATTTTTTTGGCTGTTTCAATTTTCTGCTCATTACCGCCAGAAGTCATCCAAACAACACCGGCATAAATGACTAAAATCAGAGCTAGAATGCCGAGCACTCCCAATGCCACCCGAATAACTTTAATAACTGAAATGCGGATATCCTGCGTGCCAAGACCAACATTGCCGGCATAACCAACGCCGTAGATGTCGTCTTGAGCAAAAATATTTTGGCCAATTAAAAAAACAACGGCAAAAACTACCACCAATATGGCCGCTGTTAAAAAAAATTTGGCTGGCCCGCCTAGACTTTTGTCTGGCGAGGCTGAGTTATTTTTTGGTTTGAGCATGGAAAAATTGAAAATTGAAAATTATTTGTTTAGTGTTTCTTTAACTATTTGACTCACCAATGTGCCATCAGCTTGGCCTTTGAGTCTGGCCATCACCGCTCCCATCACCCTGCCAAATTGGCTGGGGGCAACTTCGCCCAGCGAGCTGATTACTTCTTGAGCAACTTTTCTGACCTCGTCCGCTGATAATTCTTGAGGCAGATAATGTTTAATTAATTTGAGCTCGGCAGTTTCTTTATCCGCTAAATCCTGGCGTTTGCCCTTGGTAAATTGTTCAATTGAGTCATGCCTCTTTTTAGCTTCGCGTTTAAGGACAGTGATAACTTCTGCATCAGACAGTTCTTGTTTTTTAAGACTAATCATTTCATTTTTTAAAGCGGCTTTCAAAAGGCGCAACAAATCAACCAAATCTTTTTGACGATTTAGCATAGCATTTTTAAAATCATTTTCTAGAGTTGTTGCTAAACTCATATTTTTTACCTTTTAATATATTGATTTCTGCCAGCGCCAAAACTTCCAGCTGGTACATCCTCTGGCAGTTTACCTATTTTTTGAAGATACGCTCTTTTCTCTTTCAAATATTTTCTTCTTAAAGCAGATTCTTTAATCTGCCTTTTGGTTTTTGGTTTGATGTGATATTGAGTGGCTTTGGCACGAAAAATGACACGGCTTTGCAAAACTCGCTGTTGAAAACGGCGTAAAAGCCCTTCAACCGATTCATTCTGCTTGCGCTTGACTTCCACCGCCATAATTAACACCCCCTTTCAATTAGTTAATATCATTATAAGCTTGGGATAAGCTATGTTCTAAATATAACAAATAAGGGAAGACTAGTCAAAATTACTAATTTATGACAGTTCAACCCTACCTGCCAGCCTGCCTGCTACAAATGCATTGCGAGCAAGCAACGCCTAGCTTTAAATTAATTAATTTTTATCAATTCTTTTTCCATCTTAAAATAGATTTCATCAATTTCTTTTTGAATTTTAATTGTTTGCTTTAAACATTCTACCACTTTCAAATAATGGCCAATATCCTCGCGCGATAATTCTCTGCCAAGACGATCTTTCAACCATTTGTCCAAAACCTGATAACCACCAATATAATAATTCCAAACTTCCGTTTCAACGGCGTCAAAATATTTTTCATTATTTATCCAAATTTTATTTTCTTTGGTGT
>PFHP01000045.1:6400-8212 GCA_002782365.1 Candidatus Kuenenbacteria bacterium CG_4_8_14_3_um_filter_39_15
AACTTTTGTCTTTAAGCAAATGAAGTTGAATTAAATTTTCGCCGATTTTGGATAATTTTTTAAATATTTCATAATCTTTGCCAAACGGCACTCTTGGAAAATCAATCTTTAAAAATTCCTGATATTTTTCCCTGTATTTATTTGAATACAAAACCGCGTAAATATAATTAAAAACCTCTTCCGCGCTGATTTTTTTGCCAAAATTATTTTTCAACCCGTCCAAAAATTCTTGCTTGATATTAGAAGTTTTATTTTCACCATTTTCCAACTCTGCTTGCTCACCTGATAGACCCAGTTTTTTCTGCCCTTTAAAAATTTTTGTTTTATTTTGTTTTTGAGGGTAAAGATAGAGAGGAAAAATATCAGCCGCGCCCCTATTGCTAATAAAAACTCTGCTATCAGTAATAGTATTAGAAACAAAAACATGATTGTAATTTTTCCAATAAACCTGCCTCATTGCCAGCAAACATAAATTTTCTTTTTGCATATGACCCATTATGTCTTTTCTTGCTCTTTCCAAAAGAAAATCTTCATAATAAATTTTTTGCCTGTCAAAAGGTCTATATAAATAATCAACAAACAAATTATCATCTACACCTTTATTTGTTAGTTTTTGTCTTGCGTCTTTTATTTTCCAACCACTTGTGTCCGTTATTTTAAATGTTTGTTTTATCATTTCGTCAGTAAAATCTTTGTTGGTGAAAATTTCCAAATTAGATTTTAGTTGCTCTAAATTTCCTATCGCAAAATTATCTCTACTGGTAACCACGCCTCTATTATATTCTTTAAAAATTTCACTAATAGAAACAAATTTATTATATTCCTCTCCCAAACTAAAATCTTTGGGCACAAAAAAATAACGCGGTTCTTTAGCATTCAAAACCTCCCACTTGGTATTTTTAACCGTGTGGCTTTCCAAAAATTTAAACTTTTCTTCCCGTTCGCCGTAAAGATCAGAGTAATGGATTTTAGAATTTTGGGTTTTCATAAATTTTTCATATTTTAGTTATCCACAATTGCCAATTTTGACAATAAATTTTTTAAAAACATTTAATCAATTTTCCCAATTTTTGGCTTAATTTAAGCTCATTTGACGCAAATATGCTAATTTGCTATACTTAAATTGCAGATGGTCGCAGGGCTGTCTGTCATCAACTGCAGAGTCCCGCTTTAAGCGGGATTTTTTGCGTTTTTAAGGACAATTCGCAAGATGTCATATCTAAAATCTACAATATCAAAGTAATAATTGCTGGCTGGCGGCAGTTCTTTGGCCACATGTCCGGCACGAGAAAAAACAATTACAGTTTTGTTTTGCCCGCGCAAAAATTTCAAAAGATATTCAAAATCACAATCTCCGGAAAACAAAACCAACGTGTCAAAATTTGATAAATTATGTGTCACATCAACCGCTATCTCCACATCAAAATTTGCTTTGCGATGCGGTTTTTCATCAGTGTGATCATTGTATTCTTTCAACGGTTTTGTTTTTAATTTAAAACCAAGAACCTTTTTTAAAAATCCTAAAAAATTATTATGATTTTCTGTTTCAAATTTAGGCGAATAAAAAGTTATCTGCTGTAAATCACAAAAGGACTGAAAAAAACTTTTTAAATTTTGATAATCAATGCGCCAACACAACTGATCGGCTGTATATTTCTTAAACTCATCAGGAATGTCTTTTGGGCTCACCCACATGTCCTGAACCGAGCGCTCCAAATTAGCCGCATCAATGGCTATAAAAATTTTTCCCTTAACCGCCTGTTTTAATTTTTCAGAGTAATTATTCATAGTTATTTCTTCACCAACAAAATT
>PFHP01000039.1:0-19194 GCA_002782365.1 Candidatus Kuenenbacteria bacterium CG_4_8_14_3_um_filter_39_15
TGCTGAACATATTCAAGAAGCCAAAGAATTAGGCGACCTATCTGAAAACGCAGAATATAGCGCTGCTAAGGACGAGCAGGCTTTTTTAGAAATGAAAATAGCCGAACTTGATAGTGCCATAAAAAATGCCGTGGTGATTGAAGAAAATGGCAATTCTGGCAATGGTATTGTGGGTGTTGGTTCAACTGTCAAATTCAAAGATGAGGCTGACAATAAAAAAGAATGCACTATTGTTGGTTGTCATGAATCAGACCCTTTAAACAACAAGATTTCAAATGAATCACCAATTGGCCGCGCGTTCTTGGGCCATAAAAAGGGCGACACAGTAGAATTCCAAGCTCCCAAAGGGCTGGTAAGATATAAGATCCTAGACATTAAATAAAACAACTGCTTAGTCAGCTACTTTATACACATTTTCAAGTGATGTTCGTTGTGTTATAATGACCTTAGGTCAATTTTAATTATTAATAATTTATAGATTTTGAAACATCTATAAAAAAGGCAATTCATATGGCTATGGATATTAAAACGGAAGCCAAAAAGGCTGATTTTAGCTTAGAGCTTCCAAGCAATGCCAAAGACGCAGACAAGCGACCAGCCAAAGGTCATGCTACTAAAGGCGTTAAAACTTTAGTAACTGTCATTATTGTGGTTGTTGTTCTTGTGGTGATTGGTTTTTTAGTTAATCAATACACCGCCATTAGTCTATTCGGTGACAAAGGTTATTCAGCCAGCTTAAAATACAACAAAGATGCCTATCACGCAGTCTTTTTAAGCAATGACCAGGTCTATTTTGGTAAAATTACAGACCGCAACGACAAAAGTACCTTGCTTGAGGATATCTACTATTTACAAGCTTCTAACCCGCTCCAACAAGTGCCGCCATCAGGCACAGACCAACAGCCGCAATTAATTTTAGTTAAATTAGGCAATGAGCTCCATGGTCCTCAAGACTATATGAATATCAACAATAGTCAAATCGTCTTTATTGAAGAGCTCAAAGACAGCGGCAAAGTAGTTCAAGCAATCTTGCAGTATAAGATAGGCAATACCCCTGCCGCTACTCAATAATTCTAGTTGATATTTAAAATTTATCAGTATGTGGGCATTTGTCTTTTATTATAACCTCATTTAAGGTGTTAAAATCCCCAATAATAATTTGGGGATTTTTGATTAGATGTTTTTTGACTTTTTGGGCTAAAAATGGGACAATAGGAATATACGAAATTGCAAATTTTAATAGAAAAATATGAGTCAAAACCCAGATAAAAATAAATATGAAATTGGTGTTATTTCTGACACTCAAGATTTAAAAGGATCAGAGCAGATAAAACGGGCTTTAGAACCTTTAAGAAAATTAGAACAAGGAGGCGTTGATTTAGATATGATTGTTCATATTGGTGATGTGGGAGGGACAGGTATAATTTCAAAATATGTTAGGGAGGGTAAGGGATTGGAAGTAAGATATGATAAGGAGAGTCAGGAAGATAAATTATCAGAAGAGATGGAGGATTATAAAAAACTCATTAACTCTTCAGAATATCAGGAATTTTCTAAAGAGCTTAAAATCAAAGGAGTGGAGCAAGATATTGTAATTTATGCTTTATGGAGAGCAAAACAAGAGAAAAAATATCAGGAATCTTTAGAAGATATGAGAAGATGGGTTGAAGATGTTGTAAAACAATTAGGAGAATTTAAAAGCGAAGTCAAGCATATCGTAGGGAATGCTGATCGTGCTATACCTGAAAAACTTGAAGCAGTCCAAACTTTACTTAAGGAGCAAAATATTGAGACATATGATAAACCTATTCATTTAGATTTAGATAAAAAGAAGTCTTTAGTTTTTTGGCCGTCAATAAATGTGAATGAGAAGGATGATAAGCAAATGCAAGAACTTAATAATACAATGGATGAGTTTGCTGAGAAAATGAAAGACAAAGAAAGTGTTTTAATATTTGCTCACGAGACACCATTTAAAGGACCAAAAAAACCAGGAGTTTATCAGACAAGAGTTGAAGATGCTGGTTTGCCAGGATCAGAGAGAGTTCCTTATAAACAATTTTTACCGATCAGTAAATATATTTTAGAACTTTGTCGTAGGTTGCCAGCTAAAACTAAAATTGCCTTGACCTGTGGTCATATGCATGCGCCAAGAGAAATAATTGGAGTGGGAACGCAGTATTTAAAATTTAATGAGGAAGGAAAGGCCAAATTGCGTTTATTCGGTTTAGACAAAACAATAAATAAAGAAAAATACGAGACTATTCCGGGTCAAAAAAGAACTGTTGATTTATATTACCTGCCTGCTGGCGAAGTAGGTAAATTTGAAATAGATGATGATGGGAATACAACTTATCAAAAATTGGAACAATAGTATGGCGAAAAAAGAAACGGATTTAAAAGGTATTACAGCTTCCCCAGGCATTGTGGAAGGGAAGGTTTTAATTATTAAAAATCCTGCCAAGCCAGTTGAGCCAAAACGCGGCTGTATTATTGTGACTACTTTTACTACTCCAGTTATTGCTTTGGCACTTACAGAGGCAGCTGGAATTATTTGTGAAAAAGGTGGTTTAACTTGTCACGCTGCCATAATTGCTCGTGAATTTAATATACCTTGCATTGTGGGAGTTAAAAATACTCTCAAAAGATTAAAAAATAATCAAACAATAATTCTTGACGCTAATAAAGGTAAAATATATGAAGCTTAGCCAAAAAGCTAAAAAATTAATAGATGCCAATTGCCTTTGTATTTTGAGAGGTATGGGCAAAGGCGGTTCTTCTGGCAGATGGCCTATGCCAGTATTGAAAACCACTAATGAAGCCTCAATATTTTCTGAGCCAGTAATAGCTCAAAAATTTTATGAAAGAGTAAAAAGCTTAGAGAGTAAATATAAATCAGTTTCAAGAATTTCTAAAATAATCCCTTACCCGAGTCCATTGGCAAGATTAACAATGATTTTTCGTTCTCGTAAAATTTGGCAGCTGAATCAGGTACAGCAAATAGAAATGGCCAATATATTAGCTGAAATTCTTTATAACAAATATCAGACTAATCATTTTTGTCAGCATGGGAAAAATATACTTTGGTCAAATAAGGAGCAAAAAGATAATTTTACACGGCTTAAAAAGGCTAGAAAATATTTAATGTCATCTTCCGTTATAACAAGGTTGAATGGCAGATTATGGCTGTATGCGGAAATGATTTATTCTCGTTGGCATAATTTAGGTCATGAGTTCCACGGACCTTATACTTATAATAAAAATGAAAAATTATTAGTCAAAGAATGGCACGATTTACAAGGTCTAGGCTGGCCAGTATTTAAAAATTTTCCTTATAAGAAAATAATTTGTTATGAGTTTTATAAAAACAATTCTATTTATATTGACATTCACAATCGGTTAGCAACTTCAAAGCCATTAGCTCAAACCCTTACTCGTTCATATGTTGAGATTGATGGCAAATTAGCCGATGAGAAAAGAAATGAAAAAGTAGTCAAAGCCCTTAATAGCTATTTATCAAAAGGTGAGAAATATCTGGCTAGCAGGAGTAAAATTCAATTAAAAAAGATAAATGCGGTAATGGAATTTTATTCAATAAAACCTTTGGCTGACGGATTAGGAGAGGATTGGAAACCATCACAGAAATTATTAAATGACATTGAGAAAGGTAAATTAAACAAAGAGGCAAAGGATGTGCTGGCGCGTTTGAGCTATTATTATCCCCGTATTAATAAAAGCAATGTCCGTATACTATGGAATCCTAGTTTTAAATTTAGCTAGAATTAGATATACGCAGCATTATTGAGATTTATGATTCATTATCAAAGCTCTAAATGGCAGATTTTTGTGAGCCGGCCCACCTCTATTCTCAAGAGGGATTTTATAAAGTGGACTTATTTATCGTTAGACAAGATCAGTGGATTTAATTTATCTAAGATAGTTGCTATTGGGAATAATCAAGAAATGGATGTATTTGTAAATAAAAAAGAAGATAGGAAAAATTATCAGCAGATTATAAGTCAATATTGCAACGGAAAAATAGAAAAAATTTTTGCTCAATATAAAGAAATAATTACAAATTATCAATCGGCTGGACATAACCTGCCTAAACAATGTTTGAATTCCATGAAGGATATTGGTCCGATCTTAATTTATTCGTATTATGTTGAAAGATTGGTAGATTTAGAAGAAAGTAAACGAAGAGATGAGTTAATTGAATTGAACGGCAATTTACGAGATAGTGGGGCAAAAATTGTTTATCCTCTTTATAATTGTGCTTACAAGTTTTTGCAGAAAAAATATGGTAATAAGCCTATTGATAGTTATCTCATCAAAGAATTAGCAAAGCTGGTTGATGGAAGAGAAATTTCTAAAAGAAAATTTTTTTATATATTTGTTGGTACAAAGAAAAATACTCATATTTATACCGGTGATGCAGCTAAAGTTTTTTTACGGCGGCATGGATTTATACCAGCCATAAATAATCAAGCGAGAGAGCTGAAAGGTTTGACGGCCTGTCAAGGCAAGGTGAAAGGGCAAGTTAAAATAGTGCGCGGGTTATCTGATATAAAAAATTGCAACGGTAAAGTGGTTATTTGTAGAGAGACCATTATTGAATATATGCCATATATTAAAAAAGCTTTAGGCTTAGTTACTGATCTTGGTGGCATCAACTGTCATGCCGCAATTGCTACCCGCGAATTTAAAATCCCATGTGTTGTTGGTACTACATTTGCTACGCAGGTTTTTAATGACGGAGATTTAGTGGAAGTTGATGCTAATAAGGGGGTTGTCAAAAAAATAGAGGATTAACTGTATAAAGACAGTTGAAGAATAATTATTGTTGATATTATAAAAACCTAACTTGTAAAGTTGGGTTTTGATTTAATAAAATTTTAGAACATTCCATATTTTTTAGAGCCATTAGATTTTTTCAGTTTTGTCCAAAATTTTGGTGAAAACCGCCAAATGTGTGTGCACATTACCGCAGTCTATTGACATTTTTTTAGTTATATGCTATTATAATACAATATCCCAAATTTATTGACAAAATTATAATAATTACTGTAAGATGAAATAATAAGAAATTTTAGTCATTTTTTCCTTCATGAGTAGCGAAAGTGAAAGTATCCCTCCTTACTGGATCAATTAGCGCAAGTTCAGGATAGTTGAGTTTTCTCAAATGTTCTGACGCTCATGAAGGGTAAAATAACTAAAATAAAATCTCCCCCGATATCGTGTCGGAGGAGATTTTGATAAGGAGTCGCCATAAATATTTAATTGCAACTTCCTGCCGGAGTACTGGTACTGCCAGCCTGGGTTTGGCCAGTTAAGGCATTCTGGCAGCCGTCAACATCGTTGTATTTGCAGAAATTAGCCCTGACAGTTTCCGCATCAATGCCATTAAATGCGTATCTGTTATTAACCAGCCATGTCGGGCTGGCGCCAATGTCTAAACTATTAGCCAGGGCAATATTCTCACTATGCAATTTTTTGCCCTCACTGCCTTCAAAACAAGCTTTGATAGATGGATAATTAGCCGCGCACTCCGTCCAGTCGCCCTGGATATTTTTATTGCGGCACCAGATATAATCCAGATAAGTTTCAGGATAATATTTCAGGGCGCATAACTCGCGTATATTTTCATCAACCTCGTTCTGGCCATGCAAAGATTGAAAACTGCCGTCAGCATTTTCGTTAGCAATATAATTGATGTGGAAATCAACATTATTGCCAAAATTATCCAAGACTTCTTTCATCACATTCATGGCTTGTGTGCCATAAGGGCACATGCTCATCACAAATAAATCAAGCCTTTTTGCTTTCTCGCTCCGGCACTCCAAAAAGCCTGTGCAGTCAGGATCAGCGCAGTCCACCTTGCCATTGCCAGTATCATCAATGTTATTATAACAAATCTCTTTAGCAGGATCATGGCTGGCGCCAATGGCTAAATTATACAAGTCACCGGTCGGGGTCAGATATTTTTGCACTTGGTTATAATTATCCGTCATTTCAACATCTTTGGTAAATAAAACAGCTGGTAAATAAGTCAGTTCATACTTTTCAAAAAATTCTTTGCCCTTGTCAGTTATATAATCCATTTCGGCAAATTTGATTTTTGGGAAAGTAGTTTTTAATTGTTCCTCAAGCCCGGTAGTGGCGCACATGTCAGTGGTGCATCTTGAATCGCGTATTAAGTAGGCAGTAAATTCTTTATCTTGAGGCAATTCTTGACAGACTTTGGCCTTATTTTCAGTTGCTTCACACAGCGCCCGCTGGAGTGCAATCTGTGTTCTGGCGCCGGTATATTGTTCACCATTAATATAAAATGTCGGGCTGCCACTGACATTTAATTCTTTGGCTTTAGTCAAGCTGGCAGTTAAAAGTTCAGCCCCTGTCTGACCTGCAGCGCAAGTTTTAAGCTCGCTAAAATCAGCGCCAATTTCATTGGCGCAAGACTCAAAACTAGAATTTAAGTCCTGGTAATTTTTATTTTGGCATGCCAGATATTTCCAAAATTTATCCTGATAATTGTTTTTGACGCATAATTGATATAAATCGCCCATAACTTCATTTTGGCCATGTAAAGATTGGAAGTTGCCATCAGCAGTTTTGTCCGCAATATATTCCACGTTAAAATTAACATAATCCTCAAGGCCAGCCATGGCAGCGGCAACCGCTTCTTCAGCCTGTGTGCCATAAGGACATTGGCTCATCACATACAGGTCAAAATTGATTTTTTCTGCGTTAGCCTTGTTTTTGTTCTGGGTAAAATAAGCGGCCACGAGTAAAATTACAAATAGTCCGGCAAAAAGCAAGATTTTCTTGCCTTCCCGGCCATCTTTGGACCGGACATCTTGATTATGGTCTTGCATATTATTTCAATTAGTTGTTAACAATTATTATATTATTTTAACATATATCTGGAAAATGACAAATTTTAAAAAACTTGCATTTTTTTTAATAATTTGATAGACTTTTTTTAAAGTGATGCGCTGTTATAGCTCCACGCCTAGACGTGCATTTGGCGAGACTGGTTTGGGAGATTTGTCCGTTCTTTTTGTTTTCCGCCTATAGCTCAGCTGGTAGAGCAACTGCCTTTTAAGCAGGAGGTCCCAGGTCCGAATCCTGGTGGGCGGAGAACAAAGTGGACGGGGCGGATATTTGCCAGACACCTTATACGGGTGTCTTTTAGTTGCACAATCTCTTTTCCGCTTTTCTTTTGTTTTTTTTGCTCTATAATATAATTATCTTTCATTTATCCACAACATGGAAAATAAATATTATTAACTAACAATTAGGAGGGTGATAAAGAGATGAAACAGTTACCACGGTCTTGGGACGCCGGCGCTAATTTAATCATAGGCAATCGCATCCCCAAAGATTACTTTATTACTAAAGGTCGGGGAGAAAGTGATATTACTTTTCACGCCGGTTCATATCACCTGGCCTTGAAAGAGGCGGGGATTGAGTCATATAATATTATGACTTATTCATCAATTCTGCCGGGCGTTGCCAGACTGGTGAAAAAACCCCAAAGCTATACCCATGGTTCTGTCATGGAGACAATTATGTCAGTCTGCAACATGGTAGGCGGCCAGAGAGGCACGGCCGGTATCATCTATGGTTGGCTGTATGATAAAAAAACCAAGCAAAAATATGGCGGTCTTGTGTGTGAATGCAGCGGCAATATCAGCCAAGCTGAAACGAAACATCAGCTCAAGGCCAGTTTAAACGAGCTTTATTTTAACGGTTATTCAGTTAAATATAGGTTGAAAGATGAGAAAATAATGATAAATTCTTTTACACCCAAGAAAAAATTTGGCACAGTTTTGGTCGGCCTATGTTTTGTTAATTATCTTTATCCCCAGGTATAAATTACCAATGCCGCCGGTCTTAACTGCTGATTATTACTTCTTTTTTGCCAGGTAATATCTCAATCCAGGTATTACCTGGTTTAAATTTAATCTCATTGCCAGTCTCGTCATAAAAAATAGTTCTAGAATTGTAATCACTCTTCTGCCAATTACCCCTAATTATTAGCCCATCGCGGAATATCCAGGCATTGCCTTGGCCAATTAAATTAAGTTTTATTCTGCCCTCATTGTCCAACACGACTTCTTGAGGCACAAATTGGATGACCACATTTTGCACGGCCAATTGTTTATTATTCAGCGCGTCAATCTGCTTTTCATTCCCTTGAAACCTTAAATAACTTTGGGTGGTTGTGCCGTATTCGTAAGCTGCATTATAAACGTCTGCCGCTGAAAATTTTATTTTAATTTTATTAGCCGTTTCAGAGTTATTTGTTTTAATTTGTACGTTGAACTGCCATGCCTGATAATCAGGCATTTTATCTTTAAGCTGCCAATCAACCACGCCATGTGCCAAATTATCACTTGAGGTAAATAGATTATGGGGCGCTGGGCGCGAATAAACCCGCCAAAAATAGTCTGGTCCCCACCAAGCAATTTCTTCCAGGTTGCTCACACCCAGCTCTTCAATTCTTTTTAAGCCTGCGGGTGAACCGCCTGAATGGGCCAACAGCGCCCCATATTCTTTGGCCAATTCCACAAAATACGGCCGGGTTGATCTGATTGGTCCGATTTTAGCCAGTTCCCCGCTGTCTTTTTCAGGAGTATAAATTGCTAAAAATCTTGTGGCGCTACCTTCCACACAGGTTTCATAGACTACACTTGCCCCAGACAGGCCATAATTTGGCCAAGAATCAAAATGGTTATCAATTGTTACTGCCACCGGCGTTAGATTTTCTCGGCCTTTATCAACCACCAAGCCATCAATCCTTCTGCTAATCAAATTTTCTGCATTATTAATATTATTAATAGTAATATTTTTAGTCATTACTGGTTGCTGATCATACCAACAAATATACGCTAATTGATAAATAAGCAATCCCTCAACCAGCACTAAAATACCAACTAAAAGTATTAGTTGGTATTTAATTATCTTGCTAATAATCTGATTAAAATTTGTCATTTGATTTTTAGATTGCTAGGTAGTCTTATCTTCTTTCTTATTCCCCTCTGGTTTTGTGTCTCCCTCTTGGACTTCCTCTTTTTTCTCTTCAGTTTCTCCTGCCGCTGGGGCTTCTTCTTTTTTAGGTTCCTCAAATATTTCTTCTTTAATCTTTTGGACACTGATAATTGATGCTTCTGGGTCAGTCACCAGAACCAAGCCCGCTGGCAACTTGATATCTTTGGCATTCAGCACATCACCGATCTCTTTTAGTTTTTTTCTGATGTCAACCTCAATTTCTTTGACCAAATTTTTTGGCAAACATTCAACTTCAAGGACATCCATATTTCTTGTTACTTCGCCCTGGCTAGCCTTTTCCACCTCTTCAATGCCAGTGAATCTCAACTCAACCTCAACTACCAATTTTTTATTCATAGCCAGTTGATAAAAATCAACATGAATATATTGGTCATTGACTGGGTTGCGTTGAACAGCATGAATCAAAACTTTAATCGGCTCTTGATTTTCCACTGCCAATTCAATCAAAGTTGATTCACCGGCTTGATGATAAGCCTTGTTAAATTCTTTGGCATCTATCGCCAAATTAATATTTTCAGAATTTGGTCCATAAACAACAGCCGGAATTTCTTTGCCTAATCCTTGTTTTTCTTTGCCTCTTTGACGAGCATTGAGTTTAATCTTTGACATGATCTAAATGTTTAATTAATCTATTTTTTTATAAACCTCCAAAACATCATCCTCCTTAACCATCCCGCTATCTTTGATTCTTATAGTATCGTCATAATTCATATCAGTTATCACGGCCATCATGGTCACTCCCAAAAAATCAGTATATAGGAGCGATAAAACCGCTCCCTGACATCGCGGGCAATGGCTGTGAACCAAAGCTGTTTCTCCGGTGTTTTCAATCACTTTCATTTTTGACAGCCGATAGTCCTTGTCACACAGAGGGCAAAATATTATTGCTTCTTTTCTCAATTGTTTCAGGGCAATAGACATCGATTTAGCTTTTGTTTTTAAGTAATAATATTATAAATCCAAATCTTTTAAGTGTCAAGCCAGTATCTTCTGTCTAATTCTGATGTTAACCACTATGCCAGTGGCAAACATTGCCACTACTAAAAATGACCCACCATAACTAATAAAGGGCAGTGACAGTCCGGCTACCGGCAGCATACCCATATTCATCCCAAGATTAATCACCAGCTGCACAAAAAATATCAAGCCAAATCCATAGACCAAATAACAGCTAAAATCGTCACGTGCCTGGCGCATAATTAATATTAATCTTAGCAATAGCACCGTAAATAGCCCCAAGACTAAAATTGTTCCCACCAATCCCAAAGCCTCGGCTATCATGGCAAAAATAAAGTCAGTTTGTGTTTCAGGCAAAAAACGTAGTTGGCTCTGCGTGCCTAGTCCCAACCCCCTGCCCAAGAGCTGGCCTGAACCGATAGCGATGACTGATTGCCGGACATTATATCCCTCTTTTAAGGGGTTACTCGTTGGATTTAAAAAGGTTGAAATTCTTGTTTTTTGATAGTCAAAGAGTAAAAGATTCCAAGCCGCCATGCTTAATATTACCACGCCGATTAGTAAGATTATCAAATGTTTTGGTTTCATAGATAACAGCCCAAAAAATCCCAAGCCGATAGCCAGCATCACTGCCGCTGAGCCAAAGTCTGGTTGCAGCATGGCTAAGGCAGCCGGGATTAAAGTCAAAAGCGCCGTGATTAAAATTGTTCCCGATTCATTTTCTCTGCCTTTTCTTTTAGTGTAAACATAAGCCAGGCTAATGACCAAAATAAATTTTGTCAGCTCTACCGGTTGCAGCCCAAAGCCAAAAAAGTAAAACCAGCCGGTCGTGCCCCTGATCGTTGCGCCCCAGAGAAGTACTGCTATCATCAGTATGATTGAGCCAAAATACAAAATCAGACTGTAGTCTTTCAATCTACGGTAGTCAATGGCACTAGCAAGAATCATGGCGGCAAAACCAATCACAAAAAAAATAAGCTGCTTGTTAAATAACGTCCAATCAGGATTTTCAACATTGAGGGTGCCAGTATAGAGGCTGGCCAGTCCCAAGATGGTCAGCAGCATGGTTGGTGCCAGCAGCAGCCAATCTATTTTTTTTAAATATTGTAAATAATTCTTAATCATCCGTTAAAAAATTTCAGACACATCTGAAATTTAATCCGTTAAATTCAATTTGTAAAAATTATTCCCGTCCTGGCGGCGAGCCAGGTCCTGCTTCAATCTCCATAATAGAGTCTTGGCTAAGTAAATTTACTTCTGGATAAACTTTAACCTGCCGCACAGACTCATTCAGGCTCTCCTGCCAGCCAATTTCAATTTTCCTTTCCTCCCCTGACATCAGTTTATTAATCATAATGTAGTCTAGGCCAATTGGTTTTAAACTGTGATTATATATCACCACCGACAAACCAACTTCCCAGAAACTATAAGGTGTTTCATTAACAATCATTATTGCCACCTGACCGGCCGTTGAGCTAGAGCTCATCGGTTGAAAAACACTTTTTTTTACTTTTATCCCGTCTTGATGCGAGAGCAGACTAAAATCTTTGATTTTTTGCCAGCGGCTGCCAAGAATTTTTAAGGTTGCCTCACCCTCAATTTCTGAATTAAAATACATCAATTGTTTTTCACTGTTTGGCAGGAGGAATGTTTCTCTCGGCTCCAGAGATTTACCAGCCACTTCAAAAGTATAGCGCAGTTCCATCACTGCCCAATCGCTGTTGTTATTTTTTATTGTGGCCAGATAATCATGCTTATTATTATTGGTGATGCTAGTTACTTCACCCGCCACTAAGCTTTTCGGTTTATTTTTACTGATTGCCTCTGGATTGACCAAATTCAATTTCAATTGGTTTAAAACATCTTGTTCTTTCATTGCCCCTGTTTGGTAATTAATAAACACCGAGCCTAAGAGAAAGACAATGATAATATCAGCAAAAAACAGTAAAAATACAGCGGATCTTTTAATAAGTATTTTATGTTTAGCATAAAAATACGCCAGTTGAATTTTCCATCCCGGTACAGGTTCTGCTAAAGATGTTTGTATTTGTTTATTCCCCATGCTATTTATTATATCACATCTTTTCTGGCGCGCTAACACCTAAAGTTCTTAAAACATTTTCTAAAACTTGTTTAACAGCTTTAACTAAATTCAACCTGTCTTTAACCACCTGATTGTTTTTAATCACTCGGCACTGCTCATAAAAATTATGAAATTTGTCAGCCAGGGCAATGGCATAAAAGGGTAATTTATGCACTTCATAATTTTCAGCCACTTCCTGAATAAGTTCCGGCCATTTTATCATTTCTTTAATCAATTCCTTTTCAGTCGGCTTTAGCTCTTGTCCCGACGCTTCGGTCGGGATCCCGAGCTTGCCTCGGGATTTTTCAATTATGGAGCAGATTCTAGCATGCGCGTACTGCACATAGTAAACTGGATTTTTCTGTGATTTTTCTTTGGCCAAAGTTAAGTCAAAATCCATTGCCTTGTTGCTGGCATGCATTAAAAAGAAAAATCTTGTCACATCGAGCCCTACTTCATTGATCAGCTCATCCATTGTCACATATCTCCCTTTTCTTTTGGACATTCTAACTTCTTGGCCATTTTCAATCAGCCGCATTATTTGCATTAAAAATATTTCCAACTGCCCTTGATAGCCGATCAATTCCACGGCTGATTTCATTCTTGGCACATAGCCGTGATGATCAGCTCCCCAAAGATTAATTACTCTGTCAAATTTTCTTTGATGAAATTTATCCCAGTGATAGGCGATGTCGGCCAAAAAATATGTTTTATCGCCATTGGATTTAATTAATACCCTGTCTTTATCATCAGTTTTTCGCATGTCCGCGGTTTTCAGCCACGTTGCGCCGTCTTTTTTATAAACTAAATTTTTCTTTTCTAATTCTTCAAGCATTTTATCAATTTTGCCTTTTTCGTGCAGTTCTTTTTCGTAAAACCAATGATCAAATTTAATCCCCATTCTTTGCACCGCTGGTTTAATATATTTTTCCAGAATTATTTCCGCTCCTTTTAAACCAACTCCAAAAGCATCATCACCCTTAATTTGTTTGGCCAATTGATTGATATATTCGCCAGAATATTCAGCCTTTTTGTCTTTAAGGATTGAATGTCCAAGAATTTTTACCTGATTTCCCCAATTATTTACCAAATATTCTCTGGCAACTTTATGTCCGGCTAAGCTTAAGACATTAGCCAGTACATCTCCAGCAAAGCCACCTCGGCCATTAGCCAAAGTTAATGGCCCGGTAGGATTAGCTGAAATAAACTCAATTTGAATTTTTAGTTTTTTCTCTGCCTTAATTTCCCCATATTTATCCTTCTTTTCTAAAATTTCCCCCAACGTTTTTTTAAGGGTTTTTTCAGACAAATAGAAGTTTATAAATCCAGGCTTGGCTGCTTCAACCTTTGTAAAATTTTTGTCAGCCAGCTCAAGCGCAATGTCTTGCCCGATTTCCAGCGGGTTTTTTTTGAATTTTTTAGCCAGCGCCATGGCAACATTGCAAGAATAATCACCCAGCTCGCTTTGGGGCGAGTAGGCTACCTGAAATTCAATATTCTCAAGCTTATATTTTTTCTTTAAAACTTGATTTATTTTTTGTTTAATTGTATCTTTAATAGTCATAAATAGTCATATGAATTCATTATATCCTAAAATTTGTTATAATTAAAGAGTAATATGTCTATTACCATTAATAAACTTGCTTATTATGATTACCAGATCCTTGACACTTTTGAGGCTGGTTTGGTATTATCTGGTCCAGAAGTCAAAGCAGTCAAAAATGGCGGCATTAATCTTAAGGGTTCATACATTAATATTAAGGATGACAGACAAGCTTCGCTTGTCAAGGCGCATATTTCTTCCTATAAACCAGCTCAACTGGTTCAAAGAAATTATGATCCCTATCAGGAGCGCCGATTGCTTTTAAACAGAAAAGAATTAAAAATTCTATTGGGCAAATCAAAAGAAGCAGGCATCACCGTTGTTCCCTTAAAAGTTTATCTTAAGCACGGCCTGATCAAGCTAGAAATTGGCATCGCCCGCGGCAAAAAGAAATATGACAAAAGGGAAACCATTAAGAAAAGAGATTTTGAGCGCAGAAAAAGGAGAGAAATCACTTTTTAATTTAACGGGGCGTAGTATAATGGTAGTACGCGTCCATGGGGTTGGCGGATTATTATCGCCAACGGGCGAGGAGACCTGCCAGCGGCAGGTCACCACAAGCCCAGGGCTTTTGTTTTTTGTCGGGAAAGGCGGGGTGTCGTATAACGGTAGTACGCGTCCATGGGGTGGATGTAGCCGGAGTTCAATTCTCCGCACCCCGATTCTAAAACCACTCAAGGCGTTGAGTGGTTTTAAAAATGAGAATAATAAATTGTAAGAGTTTTTACATGCTGCTCCACTTCGCGAACATAATAAATAACGACAAGAATGCCGCGCCCATTATTATCGGCGCGATGAGAGAAATATAATTTCTTTTTTGCGGATGGAAACGGCGCAGCAATAATGAATTACTGACAACTGAAATTGAACTTAAGGCCATAGTCAGACCAGCTAATTCTGGCTTAAGGATTATGCCTAGCCCGGCAAACACGCGCGCGGCAATGGGAATGCCAATGACATTGTAAAATAAAGCAAAAAACATATTTTGTTTGATTTTCCCCATTGTTTCACGGCTTAATTTTATGGCGGTTAAGACATCGCGCAAATCATTTTTAATTATGACAATGCCGCCGGTTTCCATAGCCACATCCGTGCCCGAACCCATAGCAATGCCCAGGTCTGCTTGAGCCAATGCTGGCGCGTCATTAATGCCATCGCCGACCATAGCGACTTTGACGCCAGTGCCCTGAAGTTTTTTCACTTCATTGGCTTTATCTTCAGGCAATACTTCGGCCAACACATTTTTAATGCCGGCTTGGCTGGCAATAGCTTTAGCTGTGCGGCGATTGTCACCGGTAATCATAAAAACTTCCAAGTGTTGCTCTTGCAAAGCGCGCACCGCTTCAATAGTTGTTTCTTTAAGCGTATCCGCGACCGCCACCAGTCCTAAAATTTCTTGCCCCGAGGCCAAAAGTACGACTGTTTTGCCACTTTCTTCTAATTTACAAATTTTGTCTTCAACTTTTTCAAGCACAATAGTTGGCAGACCAATCACATCAGACATCAATTTGCGGTTGCCAAAATAATATTTAGCGCCATTTAATATTCCTTCAACACCGTGACCTGGAATGGCTCTAAACTCGGTTACTTCACTTAGCGAAATGGATTCTTCTTGAGCGTATTTAACAATCGCCTCGGCCAGCGGATGCTCGGACAGTTTTTCTAAACTTGCCGCCAGCATTATAATTTGTTTTTCATCAGTTAGACCAGCACCTATGACATCAGTGACTTCTGGCTGACCTTTAGTCAAGGTGCCGGTTTTGTCAAACACCACGGCTTTAATTTTACAGGCCGCTTCCAGCGGCTCGCCGCCTTTGATAAGCACACCATGTTCCGCGCCTTTACCTGTGCCAACCATAATAGCGGTTGGTGTTGCTAGGCCTAAAGCACAAGGACAGGCAATGACAATTACTGAGGTAAAAGCCATCAGAGCGAAAGTGAGGCTAGCGCCGAGCACAAAATACCAGGCTAAAAATATCAGCACAGCCAGGCTAATAACAAGCGGTACAAAGTAAGCTGAAATTTTATCCGCAAATGCTTGGATGGGCGCTTTTGACCCTTGGGCTTCCTCAACCACGCGAATGATTTGGGCGAGCATTGTTTCGCTCCCCACTTTGGTGGCGGTGAACTCAAAACTGCCATGCTTATTAATGGTAGCGCCGATCACAATAGCGCCAACATTTTTTTCCACTGGTATGCTTTCTCCAGTCAGCATTGATTCATCCACCGAAGAATTGCCTTTAATAATTATACCGTCTACTGGTATTTTTTCACCCGGCCGCACCAGAATCGTATCGCCGGCCACTACTTGCTCAATCAGCACATCTGTAACCACGCCGTTTTTTATCAGACGCGCAGTTTTAGCTTGCAAACCCATTAATTTTTTAATCGCGTCTGAAGTGCGTCCTTTGGCTTTTGCTTCCAACCATTTTCCAAGCATCACAAAAGTAATTAGGAAAGCGGCGGTTTCAAAATAAAGTTCTGGAATTTTGGCGCCATTTAATCCAATGAGTCCGCCAGTTTTCAACGCATAAGCCATAAACTGGACTAAACTATAGAAGAAAGCAGTTGAGGTGCCAATCGCAATCAAACTGTCCATATTAAATGTTTTCATTCTTAAACTGCTCCACATGCCTTTATAGAAGCCGGCGCCGATAATAAATTGCACTGGCATCGTGAGGATAAGCGAGACAATGCCAATGTATGGCAAGAGTGCGGCGCGACCGGGCAGAAACGAGAAAAAATCTAATAACATGAAATAGAACATAGGGACGCTTAAAATAAGGCCCCAGAAAAATTTTCGCCAGTATGTTTTGATAACATTTTCCCGTTGACGTTGTTCTGCTTCAGGATTACTGGCCTCAGCCACCCGGGCTTTATAGCCAGACTTTTCTACCGCGCTAATAAGCTGATCTATTGATGTGAGTGAGCTGTCAAAAACCACGCGCGCTTTTTCAGCTGCAAAGTTAACATTCAAGGTTTTAACGCCATTCACTTTTTTCAAGCCGCGCTCAATCAATCCGGCGCACGAAGCGCAGTGCATGCCAGTGATATTAAATTGTTGAGTTTGAATAGCCATATTTTTTAGTAATTTTAAAATTTTGAATCAACTCTTAAGCTTATCTTATGAAAAACTCAGATTAAATCTTGGCAAAAATTAACTTAGATCTTTTTTCTTTTCCTCAAACTCGTGCTTATCAATCTCGCCTTTGGCATAGCGCTCTTTTAAAATATCAAGAGCGCTTTTTTCTTTATTGTTTCCTTTCTTATCTTTTTCATTCTGACTGCCGACCCATTTGATAAATGCGATTATGCCCCAGGCAATCAAAATCCAGAACAGAATCATAAAAACCCAGCCAAAGCCAAAACCCATTGGATTGTTGTAAAATGACCACATCATAAATTTTTATTAAATATCCATTAATTTTTTTATGTGACCTTTATTAAAAAGTTAAAATTTTATCGCTTTCTTTTATCATCGCATACAAATCGTTCAGGGTACTTATGGGGCAAGTTTTAATAAAAAATTTTAAATTATCTATCCAGCTAACCAGCCGCCGTCAATGACCACAACTGAACCAGTCATATAGCTTGAATCATCTGAAGCTAAAAAAGCCACTAATTCGGAAACTTCTTCTGGTTTGCCAGCGCGACGAAGCGGCACTTGAGCTAGCATGGCTTCAAATGTTTTTGGGTCTGATTTAACGGTGTTAATCATTGGCGTTTCTATAATGCCTGGCGCTACGCAATTTACTCTGATGTTAAATTGAGCCAATTCTACGGCTAAGGCCTCGGTTAAAGCCGCAATGCCGCCTTTAGACGCGCAATAATGGGCAATATTTGGAAGACCAATACCTTGTTGGCCCATGGCCACTGAAGCGATATTCACAATCGCGCCGCTGCCTTGTTTTTTCATTTGAATTGCCGCTGCTTGAGCGCATAAAAATTGACCTTTCAAATTTATATCCAAAGTTTTATCCCATTCTTCCTCGCTCATTATTAAAAAAGATTGAAATTCAGCAATGCCAGCATTATTAACTAAAACATCTATGCGGCCAAATTTTTGCACTGCTGCTTGAAACACTTGAGCCACTTCGTCTTTTTGAGTGACGTCAAGTTTAAGAGCCAAGGCATGGCCGCCTTGTTTGTTAATTTCTTCAACAACCTGTTGACATTCTCCTTGACTGATGTCAGTGACCACCACCTTGGCCCCATATTTAGCCAAAGTCAAAGCATGAGCGCGGCCCATACCGCGGCGCGCGCCAGTAATTAAAGCGACTTTGTTATTAAGATTAGGCATAGAATTAAGTTTATTTAATAAATTGAAATTAAACCGACCTTTATAATTTACGAACAAAACATTGGATGAATAATCTTGGTTATAACAAATTATCAATTATATTTTCCATCTGTTCGTAAGGCAAAGCGCCAGGGGTTGATTGGCCGTTAATAAAATTGCCAGGCGTGCCCCTAACCCCAGTCCTAATCCCTTCTTGATAATCTTCCTCTACCTTACCTTTGTATTTTCTTGAGGATAAGCAATTGTTAAATTGATCTAGATTAAGACCTAAATTTCCGGCCAATTCTTGGTAAAGAGATTCGCCCAATCTTGATTGGTTTTCAAACAGACCATCGGCAAATTGCCAGAAACCATCATTTCCTTTCTGCTCGGCTACACATTCTGAGGCTTCAGCCGCCGGTCTGGCATAAGGATGAATTGAATCCAGTGGAAAATGTTTATAAACTCACTTAACATCGTTTGGATAGTTTTCCCTTACCAGTTTCATTGTCTCATGAAAAACTGAACAATACGGGCACTGGAAATCAGAAAATTCTATAATATTAACTGATGCGTTTTTGTTGCCGCGGATATGGTCGCTGTCGGTTATTGCAATTTCAGTTTTGCTTGGCGTAGGCGCAGGCTGATTAATATCTTGTTCTTGGTCATTATCTATCTGGTCTGATAAATTGGCAGTATTAGATGGATTTTTTCCTTGCCAATACAGCCCGGCCATAACCAAAAAGCCAATAACCGCCACAACAGCTATGCCAGTCATCAGACCGGTAGAAAAAGTTTTTTTTGAATTGTTTGTTTCTTGCATATATTTGATTTAATTTTTAATTTTATTATTCTTCACAATTTTGGCTGTTAAATTCGCAAGAATAACCAGTGTCTTTAATAAATCCTTTCTCACATTGAGGACAGGGTTTTTCACCTTTGGCAATTAAATCATCGCAAGCGCAAGTGCCGGCAATAAAATTATTCCATTGGTTTGCCTCCAGATAGCACATTGTACATGGTGGATTAATACAGCACTTGTAATCACCCCTGGCAACTGCCTGATTGATGGCAAAATCTCTTTCTTTGATTATTCTCTGATACATTGCTTCTGGGCTAAATTTTTCAAAAGCAGGATTCTGAATACTAAGAAACAAGTAGCTTCCAAAACTACCGAGTAAAAAAATCAATATAATA
>PFHP01000039.1:19292-22188 GCA_002782365.1 Candidatus Kuenenbacteria bacterium CG_4_8_14_3_um_filter_39_15
ATCTTGCTCCGCAGCTGCCGCTTCCTCCGCCACCGTAACCACAACCTTTGGCGCCAGAAGGAATAATATTATTATCATCTAAATTGGCGGCATTGACGGTTGGAATATAAATGCCAGAATCTTTAGCTGCGGTTTTACTATCAACTACTTCTATGGTGCCTGACACCATGCCCATCCAACAACTAAATTTATACTTACCGGGTTTTTCCGGTGTAAATTCTTTAATACTGGTTTTGCCTGGAGTTAATGAAATTTCTCCGTTAAATAAACTTTTTGAAATAATAGCATTGGTGCAGCCGCTGGTGCCAGTGTCAGTAATTTCCCAGCGGACTGGAATGCCGGCTTTAACCTTTAAATAATTAGGCCGGTAGCCGGAACTTGAGGCGGTCATTTTTAAAACTTGTTTGCCATTAACAATGGGCGGGAGTCCCTCTGTGCTATTAGCAGCTGATGATTGATTGCCGGAATTTAATTTTATATCGCTAAAACTGGAAAACCCCAAGACATTTAATTGGGAATTAATGTTAAAAAGGGCGAAAAATAAAACTAAAACGCCAGCAACTTTTAAAAATTTATTAGCCAAATGCGGCTGGCGACAAAATTTGACCGAGGATAAACCAATAGCCAAAAGCGCTGGTAAAGTGCCTAAAGCAAAGAAAAACATAATGAGCGCGCCTTGAATAGCGCCTCCAGAAATTAAAGCTAACCCCTGGGCCGTAATAGTAAAACCGCAAGGCAGAAAAAAAGTCAAAGCTCCCATAATAAAAGGCATCTGTTTGCCTTGAAATTTAGTTTCATCAGCTAAGCGCCTGGTGATAAATTTAGGCATAGTGAACTGAAACTTGCGGAAAGCTTTCACGCCTAACATTTGTAAAGCTAAAAAGAACATCATCACTGAAACAGCAATAATTAAAACAGTGGTAGAGGTCAAAGAAATCTGAAATTTGTTGCCAATGGCGCCAATCATACCTCCTAAAACAGCATAGGAAACAAGCCGGCCAACATTAAACATTAAATGAGGCTGAATTTTTTCCAAGGTAGAATTTTTTTCTGAATACAACTCGGCCCACTGTTTTGACATGGAAAGAATCAAGCCGCCGACTAATGCCGCGCAACTGGAAACGCCGGCTAATAATCCCAAAAGAAAAAACATTGGCAAAGACGAAGTTGAATTAACATTGATTAAACCGGCCAAGCCGCTGTTTTTAAGCAAGAAAAAACCGGCAATAATAAATAAGGCCGTGCCAGCGATTGTGAAAAAATCATTGCCTCCTTTTTTTTCGGTAATTTTTGTTGGCTGGTCAGAGAAAACATAATTTTCTTCTCTAAAAATTTTATTTAACCTATCAACTTTTGGCTTTTCTCCTTCATAAACAATAAAAACACTGCCTTTATCAGCCGAGGCCTCAACTGATTTTATTTCTTTCAAGCCAGACAATTTTTTCTCTATTAAAACCTCGCAAGAAGCGCAGTGCATACCGGAAACATAGTAAGTATGTTGTTTGAATGATTGTGTCATAAAATAATTTTTAATTTTTTATTTGTTATATAATTTGGTCACTTTTAAAATTTCTTCTATCATCTCCTGCATCTTTTTACCATTTTTGGCTTCAAAAGCATTTTTAAAACAGCTATTAAGATGCCCTTCCATGAGCATCTGATGAGCTGATTTTAAAAGCCCAATGGCAGCCAGATTTTGTTGCATAATATTGATGCAATATTCATCGTTTTCCACCATTTTAAGGATTTTCAGCAGTAAGCCCTGGGCTTTTTTAAAGCTGATTAGGGCTTCTTCTTTTTGAGTAGTCATAGGTTTAGATAATTTAGTTTAATTTCATTTATCCACACCCCTACCATAGGTATAGGTATATATTATCAAATGGGAAAATTTTTGTAAATAGGAAGGATTTCCCCACTATTTATTTTTATGATATAATTATTTTGTAAGAATTATTAATAAGGGATTAATATTAAAAATATGATGTACGATGTAGTGATTTTAGGCGGTGGGCCAGCCGGCGTGGCAGCTGGAGTTTACGCCGCCAGAAAAAAATTAAAGACATTATTAATTACCCAAGAGGTTGGCGGTCAGTCCCTTGTTTCTGATAATATCCAAAATTGGGTGGGCACGCAATCAATCTCCGGCATCCAATTGGCTAAAAATTTGGAAGAGCATTTGCGCGCCCAGAAGCGCGTGACCATTAAAATGCCGGAAAAAACTTTAGCAGTCAAAGAAGTTGGGGAAGGACTTTTAGTCACCACTAATAAAGACGAATACCAGACTAAGACGATTATTGTCTGTCTTGGCGCCCGCCGCAGAAAATTGGATGTCCCTGGCGAGAAAAAATTTGACGGTAAAGGCGTGGCCTATTGTTCCACTTGCGACGCCCCGTTATTTTCCGGCAAAGCAGTGGTGGTGGTTGGCGGCGGCAATGCCGGCCTTGAAGCAGTGCAGGATTTACTTCCTTATGTCGCTCAAATTTATCTTTTAACGCATGGCGAAGCGTTGCGCGGCGATACCGTGACCATAGAAGCAATTCATAGATCAAAAAAACTCAAACAAATAATTTTCAATGCCGAAATATTGGAAATTATTGGTGAGCAATTTGTCACCGCTTTCAAATACAGGGATAAAAAAACTAGCCAGGAAAAAATCATAGATGTCCAAGGTGTTTTCGTGGAAATTGGCGCGGTTCCCAATTCTGAAATTGTCAAAGATTTAGTTGATTTAAACGAGCGCGCTGAAATAGTCATTGACCATAAAACAGGAGCCACTTCCCACCCAGGCATATTTGCCGCCGGCGATGTGACTGATGAAAAGTACAAACAAAACAACATCTCCGCCGGCGATGGCGTCAAAACAGCGCTCTCGGCCTATAATTATCTACTCAAACGG
>PFHP01000059.1 GCA_002782365.1 Candidatus Kuenenbacteria bacterium CG_4_8_14_3_um_filter_39_15
CGCATAGCGGGCGAGCCAAACGCTTCTTTTTCCAACTGGCGGAAGGTGAGGGATTCGAACCCTCGAACCCTTACGGGTTGCACGCTCTCCAAGCGTGTGCACTCGACCACTATGCGAACCTTCCATTTTATAACTATTGTTGCTTTCTCCCCCTACGGGGGATGACCCGCAGGGTCACAAGCAAGCGCACTCGACCACTATGCGACCTCTCCAATAATATCACTTTACTTTAATTTATCCCCAAAGTCAAAACAATTCTTTTAATTCTATTTGCTGTAAATAAAAAAGAAAAGCAGTGCGACATTAAGTCCCACTGCTCCAAAATAAATCGATTCTTAAATATTAATTATTAACGCCGGTTACATAACATGACTATCAGCATAATCCCCGTAAGCCCCATTATTATTAACCCGATCGTGATGAATAAAAGCCCACTGTTAATATTGATTTCACGATAAGTCCCAAATATTGCTAAACAGACCCCGATAATAAAAATCACTAAAACAACTATTTGAGTTTTTGACATTTCTTTTCACCTCCTTGACCATTTATTGTTTATTGTTTATTGTTTATTGTTTTTCTTCTCCACCTTGGCCAGCTGAACTATTGTTTTCATAATTGTATCAGGCGTCAGTGAAATTGAATCAATTCCCTCGCGCACTAAAAATTCCGCAAAATCCGGAAAATCACTCGGTGCTTGGCCGCAAATGCCAATCTTGGTTTTTGTCCTTTTAGCCGTGGCAATAACTTGGCTAATTAAAATTTTAACTGCGTCATTGCGCTCATTATAGATATGGGAGACTAATCCCGAATCCCTATCCACCCCCAAAACCAACTGGGTCAAATCGTTAGAGCCGATAGAAAAACCGTCAAACAATTTGGCAAATTCATCAGCCAAAATTACATTAGACGGAATCTCTACCATCACATACAACTCCAAGCCGTCTTTGCCTCTGACTAAACCATTCTCCTTCAGCGCTTGAATCACCTTTTTCCCTTCTTCAACCGTCCGGCAAAACGGCACCATAATTTTAATATTCTTAAGCCCCAACTCATGCCTAACCTTTTTTAACGCCTGGCATTCCATTTGGAAAGCCTCTTTAAATTTTTCACTATAATATCTTGAAGCCCCGCGCCAGCCCAGCATTGGATTTTGTTCCAGCGGCTCAAATTCACTGCCGCCAATTAAATGCGCGTATTCATTACTTCTAAAGTCGCTTAATCTGACAATCACATCTTTCGGGTAAAAAGCCGCTCCAATCATGGCAATCCCTTCAGCCAACTGACCGACAAAAAAGTCTCGGCCATTCTGATAGCCAGCCTGCTTAACAATCTCACTAACTTTTTTACTAGGCTGATTAATTAAAGCTAAAGGATGCACTTTGATATATTCATTTATAATAAATTCAAGTCTGGCCAACCCCACGCCTTGGTTGGGAATCTGCGCTTGACTAAAAGCCTGCGTCGGCTCGCCAATGTTCATCATAATCTCCGTTCTTAACTTGGGAATTTTAGCCACATTAATTTTCTTCACCTCAAACGGCACTAGGCCTTGATAGACTAAGCCTCTTTCACCCTGTGAACAATCAATAGTGATTGGCTGGCCATTTTTAATCAGCTTGGTAGCCACTGCCGTGCCGACAATGGCGGGAATTCCCAGCTCTCTGGCCACAATTGAAGCATGGCAAGTCCGGCCGCCGGAATCAGTGACAATGGCCGAGGCTTTTTTCATAATCGGCTCCCAATCAGGATTAGTCATGCCAGTGACCAGCACCTCGCCTTTTTTAAACTGATCAATCTTTTTAATGTCCAAAATCACCCTGGCTTTACCCTGACCGATTTTTCTGCCCACGGCCATACCGTTGACCACCATGACCGCTGACTTTGACTTCAGCCGATATTCTTCCAGCACATTTCTATTCTCTTGAGAACGTACGGTTTCTGGCCTTGCCTGGACAATATAAAGTTCGCCGGTCAAGCCATCCTTGGCCCATTCAATATCCATCGGTTTTTTATAATGCTCCTCAATCGCTATTGCCCAGCGCGCCAACTGCAAAACCTCGCCGTCATTAAGCGAATATTTTAAGCTCTCGGCCGCGCTGACTGCAACATTTTTAACATCACCCTTGTTGTCATAAACCATCCGCAATTTTTTTGTGCCCAACTGCTTGCTTAAAAGCGCTGGAAAACCAGCTTTTAAAAGCGGTTTAAAAACAATGAATTCATCCGGAATAACTCTGCCCTGGACAATATTTTCTCCCAGGCCATAGATTGAATTAATCAAAACTACCTGGCGAAACCCTGATTCTGTATCAATGGTAAACATCACTCCTGAACTGGCTTTATCTGCCCTGACCATTGCCTGCACGCCAATTGATAAACCTATCTTCAGATGATCAAAATGCTTATCTACCCTGTAAGAAATCGCTCGGTCAGTAAAAAGCGACGCCAGGCATTTTTTAATAGCTGTCAAAAGCTCCTTTTCCCCCTTGACGTTCAGAAAAGTTTCCTGCTGCCCGGCAAAGCTGGCATCAGGCAAATCCTCTGCCGTAGCCGAACTTCTGACCGCCACACTCATCTCTTGGCCGCCAAGTAATTTCTGGTATGCTTTGATAATCTGTCTTTCAAGCTCTCTGGGCAATGCTGCTTGCAATATCAATTCCCTTATTTTTTTGCCGCGCATCTTTAAATTAACCATATTATCCGTATCCAACCCTTTTAAAATTGCCTTGATGCCCTGCTTAATGCCAGCTTCTTTTATAAAATACCAGTAAGCCGCGGCAGTAAGAGCAAAACCATTAGGCACTTTAACTCCCTTTTTAGAAAGCTTGGCATACATCTCACCCAAAGAGGCATTCTTGCCGCCCACCAACGCCAGATCGCTCTTATTAATCTCTTTAAAAAATAAGATGAATTTTTCCTTTCTTGACATCATATTATAAATTAATTTTCTTGGCATATTGGCCCAAATATGGCATCTCCCACTGTTTGCCGGCCAGCGCATTAATAATCCCCAGAATTGACAAAATTATGATGAACAGCCAGCCAAAAGGCAAAATTATCAGCCAGCCTAAAACTGGAATCATTCCTAAAACCATAACCACAAAAGAACCAATAAATAATACCAGCCCTTGCTTGGCATGAAATTGGCAAAACTCACTGTCTTTTTTGGCAAGCAGTGGTATTAAAACCAAAACCCAAATATATGAAAGAGCCGCGATGACTCTCTCGTCTTGATTCAATTCTTTTTTCTCCGGCATATTTTTATTTTAGTTAATTAATAAGATGACAGTATTATTATGGCTTAAATTAATTTTTACGTTTAACGAATAAACTAACAACTAGGCCTACCGCCGCCGCCAGCAATCCCAGATACACCGGCTGTATGATGACATTAAATAATGTCCAATACTCGCGAATCCAAAACGCTTTAAAAATACTTAGAATAAACCCCAGGGCAAAGCCTGCTAAAAATACCGTGACTAATCCCTGCCAGCAATTCTCTTTTTTCTTTTTTATGACACTGGCAAAAAGCCAGCCAAAGAACACCAAATCAACCAAAAGCATTAGCGGGTCAAACACTTCCATCATTAGAATCTTTAAATTCGGCGCTAGGGCTAATATATAGAGTACGATCTCTAAGCCAGCCAAAACTAAAACCGGCTTATGAATTATGTCCCAATACCATTCCAAATCCTTAAAAACAATTTTTTTTACCCTGTCTTTTTTTAGCTCATCTTCTTGAAAAAAACTTGTTTTTCAACTTCCAGCTTATCTAAAACCTCATCCAGCTGTTGCGAACTTGATTTTGGCTCTAAATTATCTACTTTTTTCTCATTAAAATCATCCATATTAACCCATTAATATTATTATAGCATATAAAAAATAAACCGAAAACCCCTCCGACATTGCGTCGGAGAGGCTTTTAAAAATTCCTTGTTCACTGTTCCTTGTTTTACATATCCATCCCCATTCCGCCACCCATGCCCCGATTCATTGCCTCATTTTTCTTTTCCGGAATTTCAGCCACCACTGCTTCAGTCGTAATCAGCAGCGCCGCAATTGAAGCAGCGTTCTGCAAGGCAAACCTGGTCACCTTTGTTGGATCAATAATCCCGCTAGCTACCAAATCTTCATAGTTATTAGTTTTGGCATTATAACCAAAATTACCTTGGTGTTTTTTAATCTCTTCTACCACCACTGCGCCGTCTTTGCCGGCGTTCAGAGCAATTTGTTTCGCCGGCTCTTCTAAAGCTCTTTTTAAAATCTGCAAACCCACTTGCTCCTCGCCGACTAATTTAATTTCGCCCATCTGCTGTAAAGCGCGAATTAATGCCACGCCGCCGCCGACAACCACGCCTTCTTCAACTGCCGCCCTGGTGGCCGAAAGCGCATCTTCAATGCGATGCTTTTTTTCTTTCATTTCAGTTTCCGTGGCCGCCCCAACTTTTAAGACTGCCACGCCGCCAACCATCTTGGCTAATCTTTCTTGCAGTTTTTCCCGGTCAAATTCAGAATCAGACTTTTCCAGCTCTGCTTTGATTCTGGCTACGCGCTCATTAATCTTGTCTTTATTCCCTTTGCCTTCAATAATCGTCGTGTTATCTTTGGTGGCGACAACTTTTCTGGCTTGGCCCAAATCATCAAGCTCAACATTCTCAAGCTTTAGACCCACTTCTTCTGAAATAACTTTGGCGCCAGTCAGTACCGCGATATCCAGTAGCATCTCTTTTTTTCTATCGCCAAAACCAGGCGCTTTAATTGCCAGGACATTCAAAATTCCGCGTAATTTATTAACCACAAACGTGGCCAATGCCTCGCCTTCAATTTCATCAGCCACAATCACCATCTCTTTTTTGCCAGTCTGCGCAATTTTTTCTAAAAGCGGCAGAATATCATGGATGGCTGAAATTTTCTGGTCTGTCACCAGGATATATGGATCTTCCCAGATCGCCTCCATCCGCCCAGCGTCAGTAATCATATAGGGCGAAACATAGCCTTTATCAAATTGCATCCCTTCCACTATTTCTTTCTTTATTCCAAACTCCTGGGATTCCTCAACAGTAATCACTCCGTCTTTACCAACCTCATCCATTACTTCAGCAATGATTTTACCGATTTCCGGGTCGTTGGCTGAAATTGAAGCGATATGCGCGATGTCCTCATTAGAAGCCACCGGCTTGGAAACTTTTTCTTTTAATACCCTGACTATCTCATCTACCCCTTTTTCAATCCCGCGTCGTAAATCTTGCGGTGAAATACCAGCAGTCACATTTTTAATTCCTTCCGTCACAATACTCTGTGCCAGCACGGTGGCGGTTGTCGTACCGTCCCCGGCTACATCATTAGTTTTGCTCGCCACTTCTTTAACCAGTTCCGCCCCGATATTTTCAAACTTATCTTCCAGCTCAATCTCTTTGGCCACCGTCACGCCGTCTTTAGTGACGGTCGGTGATCCAAAAGATTCGCCCAGGACAACATTGCGGCCCTGGGGGCCCAATGTCACCTTAACGGCATCAGCCAATTTATCAATGCCGCGTTTTAATGACTGGCGGGCATATTCGTCAAATAAAATTTGTTTAGCCATAAATATAATTTTTTAATTTCTAATTTACTCAATAATCGCGATGACAT
>PFHP01000058.1 GCA_002782365.1 Candidatus Kuenenbacteria bacterium CG_4_8_14_3_um_filter_39_15
TGCCTGGTTCATCAACTAATTCAAATTTGGCGATGACTGATAAATCTTCCACATCAAGGTAAGCCTGGCTGATTTCAGACTGGGAAAGAGTTGTTTCACACCTGGGGCAGATATGCATTGATTTTTTATCTTCATAAATCAGGCCTTTATCCCACAGAGATTTAAAAACCCACCAAATAGTTTCCATATATGGCAGGTCCATTGTTTTATAGTCATTATCCATATCTACCCAGCGGCCAAAACGATTGATAATTTTGCGCCATTCTTCAGCGTACGCCAGGACTTTGCTTTGGCATAAGAGATTAAATTTTTCGACCCCCAACTTTTCAATGTCTTTTTTATTTTTCAGTTTTAATTCGCGCTCAACAATGTTTTCAATTGGCAGACCATGAGTATCCCAGCCCCACTTGCGCTCAATATGGTAGCCTTTCATTGTCCAATAACGCGGTACGATGTCTTTCATTAAATTGGCAACTAAATGGCCGTAATGAGGCAATCCGGTGGCAAAAGGCGGGCCATCATAAAAAACATAGTCCCTGTTGGGTGATTCCTTTTTCAGGGATTTTTCAAATATTTTATTCTCATTCCAGAATTTGAGAATTTTTTCTTCTATTTGAGGTAAATTAAACATATCTTCAGTGTATAAAAAAATTTGGTTTTAGTCAAAATTGACCTAGATTAATTTTTAGTTTATAATCAATTACATGAAAAAGATTGTTATATTCAGCCTGTTTTTAACTATCCTATTGGCAGTGGGAGTATTTTTTAATACCGGGACTGCCCAAGCCGCTCTTAACGCGCCCGATGGGAGCCAAACGCAGTTGGCGCAAAAAAATGGGAAACTGCCAGTTTATTTTTTCTGGGGAGATGGCTGTTCGCATTGCCATGACGAAACAATTTTTTTGCAGAAAATAAAAGATGATTACCCGGAAATTGAGTGGCTAAATTTTGAAACTTGGAATAATGAGGCAAACTATCAGCTACTGCTGCAGGTGACAAAGGAAAAAAGCGGGCGGGCAAGCGGCTCTGTGCCAGTCACCGTGATTGGCGATGAGCTAGTGGTTGGCTTTAGCGGTGAAGATACGACCGGCGCCAAAATAAAACAGCTCTTGGATATATATATTGTAAAAAGCAAGCTGGATAATAACGGCGACGACGAGCCCATAGCAACATCTCCGATAGGGGAAAAAATAAAATATCCGCTGCTTGGCGAGATTAATTTGAAAAATTTGTCATTGCCTTTTTTAACGGTGATACTGGGTACATTGGATGGTTTTAATCCATGCTCTATGTGGGCTTTGGTGGTTTTAATTACGCTTTTAATTAATACGGGGTCAAAGAAAAAGCTGTGGCTGGTGGGCAACACTTTTATCATTGCCTCTAGCCTCTCGTATTTCCTATTCTTAACAGCTTGGTTTAACACTTTTTTATTTGTCGGCTATCTGCCGGCGGTCAAAATTCTGATCGGCATTCTGGCTGTCGGAGTGGGCATATATTTTCTGAATGATTTTTATAAAAAAAGAAAACTGGCGGCATTGACTTGCGAAGTAACTTCAGAGACGACTAAAAATAAATTGATTGCCCGGCTGGAACGCGCCGTGCAAAAAGAATCGGTTTTGGCCATAATAATTGCCGTGGTATTCGTGGCCTTTAGCGTTAATTTAATTGAATTGCTTTGTTCAGCCGGCATCCCGGCGGTTTATACGCAGGTGCTATCACAAAATAATTTATCTAAAATCGGCTACTATCTCTATTTGCTGGTCTATGATTTTTTCTATATGCTGGACGATATTGTGGTGCTTGTGATAGCGGGATTTACCTGGCAGCTTTTGATTAGCACTAATAAATATACGAAATATTCGCATTTAATCGGCGGCATTTTACTTTTGATACTGGGGATAATAATGCTCGTTAACCCGCAGCTTTTGATGTTTAAGTAACTCGGCCCGTTCGTCTAATGATTAGGACGCCAGGTTCTCATCCTGGCAAAAGGGGTTTGATTCCCCTACGGGCTACCAAAATAAAAACAGGAAACAAAAAAACTCCAAAAATTTTTGGATTCTTATTTCCTAGGGTTATTTTTTTGCTCCCTTCCCAAAATAGAGATTAATCTCTCGTAATTGATTGTTCGCTTTAGCAGCTTCTTCGTTAAATTCTGATTTTACCGGATCTGTTTTATTCCCACTTTCAGCCTTAATTTTATTCTCAAAAAAGAATCGCCTATATGATTTCTTATTTTCGGACAATTTTTTTAATTTCTCTATTTGTTCGGGGGTTAAATTTGATTCATAAGTAATCATTTTTTCTCCCTTTAGTTTTTTTGTCCCCACTTTCGTGAGGACAGGTTTTTTATTTTTGTCTAACTAATAATTTGTTTGCTTTTTGCGGCTCGGCCATAATTTCTTTAGTGATGCGCTCCATGGACATGGCGGCCGAGCCTTTAACCAGGATTAAATCGCCTTCTGCAATGCGGTCTTGGAGAAAACAGCCGGCGTTTTCCGGATTGTCAAAACTAAAAATTCTATCCGGATTCATGCCGAATTCTTTGGCTGATTCAGCTGTGCTGTGAGAACGTTCACCGACGGTAATTAGATAATCTATTGCCAGCTTAGCCACTAGCTCCCCTATTTCCTGGTGGGCTTTTTTTGTATAATCACCCAGCTCAAGCATGTCGCCGAGAACCGCGAATTTATTGCCGGCGCACTTTAATTGGCTCAATGTTTCCAAGGCGGCTTTGACTGCCAAAGGCGAGGAGTTGTATGAATCGTCTATAATCCTGGTATATTTGATACCCGGCAATAAATTCAAGCGGCCCGGCTGATTTTCAAAATCTTCCAGACGCTCGGCAATCTTTTTCAAATTAAGCTGATAGATAATGCCGACGGCGCTGGCGGCCAGAAACGCATAAACTATTGGCCGGCCTAAAAGATTGGGCAAATTTACGTTAGCGCTGTTATCTTTATAGTTTATTTTAAAATAAAGACCGCCGCTAGCCTGATTTAATTCAAGATCACTGGCAGTTAAATCAGCCTTGTTTAGACCATAAGTGAAAAGCTGGGCCTTGGTTTTCTTGGAGAGCTCGACTAAAATTTTTTGGTCGTTGTTAATCACGGCATAATCAGTGGTATTAAGATTAGCAATCATAATGCTTTTTTCCTTGGCCACGTTGGCAACAGAGCCAAAAAATTCAAGGTGGGTCGGGCCAACCGAAGTGATCAGGCCGATTTTAGGCTGGGCAATGTCAGTCAGATATTTTATATCGCCCTGATGGTCAGCGGCCATTTCCAGAATAAGGATTTGCGGATAATTTTTGTCGCGGGCGAAGATCAAAGCCAGGGCTTTTAAAATTACGGCCAGCCAGCCAAAAATATTGCGGCCAGGATTGCCACTGCCAATAATAGTCAAAGGCACGCCCGTTTCGGTATTATAGCTTTTTTGGCTGGCGCGGACTTTAAAATCATTTTTTAAAACGGTTTGAATGGCCATCTTGGCTGAAGTTTTGCCCACGGAACCGGTGATGCCAATAACATCAGGCTGATATTTTTTTAAGATTGCCTTGGCTAATGATTTTAAAATGTATTGGATTATTCTTTTAGAGCATCTCATCTCTTTTTTCTTTAACAAAGACCACCAGGTCTTCAAAAATACGGATAAAAATTTTAAACGGGGTTTCAATAAAAAAATCAAGGATAAAAATAAAGACGTTAATTTTTGACGAGTGAAGTGAAATCCAGCGGCCGACACGCAAAACAGGAATGGCCAAAAAAGTAAAAATAACAGTTAAAAATCTTTCCCGCTGTTCCAGAATAATCAGCTCGGCAGCGTTTTTCCGGATGCGCAGGGAGAAAAAACTGACCATGGTCAGAAAAAAGATAAAGATTATCATACTGACAAAACTGAAAAGCAACTGGGCGAGACCATAAATAACCAAGCCAAAAGAAATAAGATAGAGAACGGCATAAATGGTGCGCGATAAGTAAAAACCAAAGCCACGTTTAGGCTGTCTGATTTTAATACGATGTTCTTTGCCTTGGCTGGAATAAACAATGTTATCAACTTCGGCAATAATTGCTTGAGTATTATCTTCTTTGGGTGTCCTGATACTCATGCCGATGACGGCCATGAGCACCGGCGGGAAAAGAGCGTTGATTGAGAGCGGCAGCCATTGGACTTTTGCTAAAAGGAAATAATCGTATGGAAACTCCAGTAAAAGACCAAAAATCATCTTGGTCAGAAAAATATAGATCACTGAACGAACAATGGCCGTGCGGACCTTTTTGCCGATATTTTTATATTTTTTATGGCAAATTTTTTTGATTTCTTCAGTCAATCGTTCTCTTGAAGCAAAAATATTCTGAAACTGCTGGGGGTTTTGGCTGATAATATCTTGCAAAATCCAGAAAGTGACGGCGTATTTTTTAAATTCGTGGGTTAATTTTTCATTTAAATGATGAATGTTGTGGGCTTGAATTAAATATTTGGTCTGCCAAATTTGCACCGCCAGCTTTTCAACTTGAGAAAGCGTGAGGTTTTGCCAATCTGGAAAATAGTATTTAAAAAGAAAATAATTGACTGTCAGCTCGTCGGCTTTAATGAGTGATTTTAAAACGGCGATATACACTTGGATATCTTGGCCAGCCTGGTCAAGCCCTGAATCGCCGTCTAAAATAATATTTTGTCTGACGACGCGGTGCATGGCATCAATGGTAATCAAATTCTCTCTGTTGGGAACCAGGATTTCTTCTATTTCACAGGCGGCTAAATGGATTAGCCAATCATAAAATTTTTTTAATTCTCGGGAGCTAAAATTTTTATCAATGGCTGAATTATAAATCACAATATACTTATTGATGGCATGACAAACCTGTCCGACAGCCGTATTGAGGATGGTTTTATTAGGCAGGTATCTGGCCCGGATCAGCTCTTCAATTAAAGGCAGGGCAATAATTGAACCTTTGGCGCCCGGAGTGGTTAAGCGCTTGAGCATGCGAGCGATGGCATGCTTGCGCAAAAGATGGTCGTCTTTATAGTCAACAGTCGTTCTAATTTTTTCGTAAATAAAAGCCAGCTTGCCGGCGGCATCGCCAACTTCAATTGTCTGGCCTATAATTGTCTGTTGGCGAGCGGCAAAAACTTGCTGATAATTGTCCAGCCAGTTGGCGATAGCATTGGAAAAAGTAGACATATTTTTAAATATTTAAAACTTTTATAGTATCACGGACCATATGGTCAAAACTAAAAACATCCATCTTAACCAAGGGGTTTGAACAAAATCGTTCACGGAGCGATTTATTCTGCCACAGCCTTTTAATGGCAGCCAGCCATGCTTGTTTATTATTATACTCCACTAAACAGCCGTTGTAATCATCTTGGATCAGCTCTGGATTGCCGCCGACAGCGGAGGTAATGATGGGCAGTTTGTAGTACATGGCCTCTAAAATAACATGCGACAGACCTTCGTATGATGAATTAAGGACAAAAAGCGATGAGGCTTGGTAGAATTTTGACATTTCCTGTTGAGACAGCCGGCCGGCCATAATGACTGAATTGGCCAGCTTTAAATCTTTAATCAGCAGTTTCAACTTTTTTTCTTCCGACCCTGAACCGGCGATAACTAATTTAAAACACGGATTAATTTTTTTTATTTCAGGCATAATAGCAACCAGAGTATCCATACCTTTCCAGGGAACCAAGCGGCCGACTGTTAAGATAAGGTCGCCGTCAATTTTTATTTTTTTCTTAGCTTCTTTTTGGCTATTGAGTTCATAAAATTGGAAATCAACCGCATTATAAATAACTTTAATTTTCTGTTCGCGCACACCCCAACCGCCAACCAGGCTCTTGAGATAATGTGAAGGAACAATAATGACGCTCGCCTGCCGAATGGCAAATTTTTGAACACAGCAGATAAATTTTAGTTTTAGATTAATTAATAATTTTTTGGCTTTAAAAATTCTTTGATGCTGCCAGTCGTCAATGCTCCGCTCGGTGGCATGATAAATTCTAGCTTGCTCCCAGCCATAATCACCAACGACTTTAATGACCACTCGCTTGCGTAAAATTTTTCCAACTAACACGGCGGGCAGTCCTGAAGCCACAGCGCCTTGGGCATAAATAACTTTGGTGGAGATTGGCAGAGAGAGCACAAAAAGATTAATCAGGTAGATAAAATATTTAATGAGCAGGGGCAAAAAACTGGAAATACGGGTAATGCGCCGACCAAATTCTTCCTGGCTTTTTCTAGGAATAGTTGTGGCATAGCAGATAATTTTAAAATTTATCTTTTGATTCGTAAGATATTTGGCGATACGATAAGTGTAAGTGGCCGGACCGCCAA
Source organism: Candidatus Kuenenbacteria bacterium CG_4_8_14_3_um_filter_39_15 (assembly GCA_002782365.1). Classification (GTDB taxonomy): domain Bacteria; phylum Patescibacteriota; class Patescibacteriia; order UBA2196; family GWA2-42-15; genus 2-02-FULL-39-13. The sequence continues at coordinate 6,338 of PFHP01000058.1, forward strand.
TGTCAGGCGGAAATATTTCAGCGGCAATAATAATTTGCGGTTCCTTGCTTAAAAATTCATCGTTGAAAACAAACATCTTACTTGCCCAAAAATTCCAGATGAGCACCACGGCAGCGGCAATAGCTTTAGAAAACATATACCACAGACCGAAACTTTCTACTAGGACGTAAAGCGCTGTGTTGTTGATGAAAAGACCAACAATTTGCGCGGCAGTAAAAACGAGGAACTGGCGCAGGGCGTACTGGCCGCTTGATTTAAATGTCCAGAATTTTTGAATTAAATAATTAACATAAACGGCAATAACAAATGAAGCGGTGGCTGACCAAAGATACCACAGACCGAGAAATTCAGTGAAGATATAAAGTAAACTAAAATCAACAATAAAAGCTGTACCGCCGCCAACGCAGTATTTTAAAAATTGGGCGCGTTTTTTAAGATGCTTAATGGCAAATTTGATCATTTAGATTAAATTATTAAAAATTTCTTTCATTTTTGCGGCAACTAAATTCCAGTCATATTTTTGTTTTACCAACTCTAAACCGTTTTTCTGGATTTCAACGTATAACTCTTTATCTGCCAAGAGTAGTTTTATTTTTTCAGCTAAATCACCTGGGTTGTTTACCTGGCAAAAAAGTCCTGTTTTTTTGTCAAGTAAAAAATCCGGAATACCGCCGACCGGAGTGGCAATAATTGGCAGGCCAGCGGCCATGGCTTCAATAAAGGCAATGCCCTGGCCCTCGGAAAGCGATGGGCGGACAAAAATATCGGCGCTGGCGTAATATTTTGAAATTTCATCATAGTCAATTTGACCGAGGAAAATGACATGATTTTCTAACTTTAAATCTTTAGTGAGCTGTTTTAATTTTTGTTCAAGTTTGCCAGAACCGGCGATAACTAAAGTAACTAGTAACTCGTAATCAGTCACTAGTAAATTAATTGATTTTATTAGAGTTGCTAGATCATTTTTTTTGACTAGGCGGGAGCTGGTAAAAATAATTTTGTTATTTTTTGGAATTTGTAATTTATTTTTTAATTTAATTCCCTGTTCCCTGTTAATTGAGTTCTGCATCTTGACTAGATCAACACCATTGGGGATGATACTAATTTCCTTTTTATAGCCATAACTTCTAGCTCTCTTCGCCAGCCAGTGGCTGATAGCCTGAATATGATTGGCGCAAATGTAAATCTGGCGATAAATCGGATACCAAAACCAAGTGCGCTTCCTGATAAATGAATCTGAATCGCCGCTTTGGAGAGTCAGCAGGTATTTTGTTTTTGGGTGAAATAATTTGAAGACCAGCGCCGCCATGCCTGCCCAAGTAGCCATCATTGCCCAAATTAAATGGTAATTATTTTGACGATTTAGTTTTCGGGCAAGAAAAAAAGCCCTCAAAGGATAAAGGTACTTGTCTATTTTTTTCCCTTGGCCAACACGGTAAACTGTAATGTTATCCACAACCTCTGAATTCAATAAATTTTGGCTAAATTTAGCAGTAATTAAATCAAATTTAACATCAGTTAGGCGCTTGGTAATCTCGTGTAAAGCAACCTCTGCCCCGCCGACAAAAGGAAAATAGGTCACTGAAAAAATCAAGACTTTGGTCTTATTTGGCCCAGTCATATACTTAATTTTATTATGCCTTTTTTAAAGGGTTGTGTCAAAGAGTTATGACTGATATAAGTCATTTAATTTTTGAGTATGTTTATCCCAATTATATTTTTCTTTAACCTCTTGGATGGCGTTCCGAGAAAAATTATTATATAGACTTTCATCAGTCAGTATTTTTTTAATTTTTTCAGCTAAATCATTTGAGTCACCCGCTTTGGCTATTAAACCAGACTGCCCGACTACATCCCTGACGCCTGGCAGATCAGAGCCGATAACGGGCTTGCCGTAAGTTTTAGCTTCAATTAAGACAAGTCCAAAAGCTTCGGCGCTGGTAGTTGAAGGCAGGACAGTTACATCACACAGCGCATAATAATTTTTTAGCTCGTCAAATTTTATGCGGCCGGTAAAGACAACTTGATTTTGCAAATTAGAGCCGGCCACCTGGCGCTCATAATCACCGCGCAGATTGCCGTCGCCAACAATGACGAGTTTAATCCGGAGGTTATTTATCCCGATGTCGCTTCGCGAATCGGGATCCCGAACTCCGAGTTTATCTCGGAGCTTCGGGATTTTTTTTATGGCGTCAATTAGAACTGGCACGCCTTTAAAATAATGGGCGCTGTCAAGGCCGCCGACAAAAAGAATAATTTTTTCTGATTTAATATGTAATTTATTTTTCAACTCGGCAACTTGCAGCTGACTGACTGTTTCCGGATGCTGGTTGCTGCCAAAGGGAATTTCCACAAATTTCTCACGATATTTCTTAAATATCTTTTTTATTTTTGAATTTTTAACATAATCCAGCGAGGCAGAACAGATTTTATCAGCCAGTTTAAAAAGATGTTTTTGTATGGGCCAGGAGCTTAACTGTAAAATTTTACGGAATAAATTTCTGGCAGTGGCATCCATATGGTACCAGATAATGAGCTTACTGCTTTTTAAAAGTTTAAATTTTTTTGCCAGCCAGACAAATTCTTGAGCGCCATAAAACGGATAATGCAACTGGACAACATCAAATTTTCTTAATTGCCATAAAAGACTGGGGCAAATACCGGCATTGCCAAAACATAGAGTTTTTATATATTTAATTTTAAAATTATCTGGCTCTAGCTTCTCTTTTTGATTCAATGTAAAAACAGTCACTTGGTGACCATTTTCAGCCAGGCTCTTTACTTGTTCATAAGCCACTATTCCCATGCCGCCAGCATACGGCGGAAAGCGGCAGACAATGTGAGCAATCTTCATGCTTATTTTTTTATTTTATACCTAAGGTGAATAATATTATTATCTAACTGTTTAATTTCAATCAATTCCAAAGCCAAATCAACATCAGCGCCCTTAAAAAGGGACAACCCCTCGCCGAAAATTTTCGGTTCAATGGTCAGCCAGATTTCATCTATTAAACCCTGTGATAAAAACAAGCCATTGATGGTTGAACCGCCGCCAACAATCATTTCTTTAAAACCACGACTTTCAAGTTCGGCTATGATTTCTTCTGGTTTTTTATTGGTATATTCCAATGTGCCCGGAATATTTTCATATTGACTCACGTCAAAATCCATGACTATATTAAGCCTGCCCGGCAAGGGTTTGCCAATGGTATCATAAGTTGTTTTGCCCATGACAATCACGCCGACGCGCTTGGTTTCTGCTATAAACATCTTTTTATCAGCCTGACTGGTCCAGGTGGCCGGCTGGTCAGTGTCTTTGGCTATTTTGCCATCAACTGTTATTGCCATCATTAATATTTTTTTCATAGTTTTAAACAGCTATCTGGAATTTTATGCCTGGATAGCTTTGATAGTTTATAACTTGTGTGTCAGTATACTGCCAATCAAAAATTGATTTAAAATTTTCAGTTTTAATCGTTGGCAGCGGATATTTATCAGGATCCCTTGTTAATTGTTCCTTTAAGCCTTCAATATGATTTAGATAAATATGAACATCTGCTAAAAACCCGGTGAGCATGCCTTCTTTAAATCCTGTTTCCAGAGCCAAGAGATGCAGCAGCGTGGCATAGCTCGCAATATTAAACGGCAAGCCCAGAGCAACATCAACAGAGCGCTGATTCCAAAAAAGATTCAGCCGGCCATCAATAACCGTAATCTGAAAAGCATAATGGCAATATGGAGGAACGGCTTTCTGAATATCAAGCGGATTCCAGGCAAGCACCAACATTTGCCGGCTGGTGGGCTCCCTTTTTATATTGTCAACTAATTTCTTAAGCTGATCAACTCCCTGACCAGTATAATCGGTATTATAATCCCTGTACTCGGCGCCAAAATGCCGCCATTCCCAGCCGTAAATGGTACCGAGATCTCTCTCTGCAAACATTCTTTTTTTAGTCTCTTCATCATGGGCGTATGGCACTTTCAAAGGCGTGCACCATTCGTCCCAGATGTGATTATTTCTGTCTTGCAGCCATTTTTTGTCAGTCATGCCTTTAATAAAGAATTCAAGTTCACTGGCTACCAGCCGATAAGGCACTTTTTTCGTGGTCAGAAGCGGAAAACCACCTGCCATATCGTGCTGAAACATCTGACCGGCGATGGCCAGAGTACCGGTGCCAGTGCGGTCAGACTTTGCTTTGCCTTGTGCTAAAATTTTTTTAACTATGTTTAAATATGATTGCATAAATTTATCTGCCAGTTGAGCCAAAATAGCCATAGCCGCGCTCTGAATTAGTAAGCTCATCAACTTCTTCAAGCTCGGCAATTTCAACCGGATAAATTACTAATTGAGCGATTTTATCGCCTTTTTTTACCTGATACGGCTTATCTCCCAAATTAATGAGCAGCATGTTGTATTCGCCGCGGTAACCGGCGTCAAAAACTCCAGCCATGGTGTGCACACCGCCGTTTAGCGGCAAACTGCCCTTATCTTTGACAATAGCGGCGTAACCGTGTGGAAACTCCAGAGCAAAACCATTATAAAAAATTTTTCTTTCACCGGGCTTAAGTTCATAATCTTCCATTGAATACAAATCAAGCCCGACATCACCGGGATGGGCATACGCGGGAATGATGCAATGGGGATTTAATTTTTTTATTTTAATCTTCATGAATAGAATTTTTAATTTTGTATTATTGTACCCTGCGCCAAGAGCGCAGGGAAAAGCAAGTTTTATCTTTTTATACTTACCAATTGGCAAATCATCTAATTTAATCTTATCTATCCTCACCCTTTCCAAATTAATGACCCTATAGTCGCATTTTTCCATCATTCTTCTAATTTGCCTTTTCCAGCCTTGGTGGAGAGTAATTGATAATTTATTTTCACTTAATTTATTAACTTTATCAGCCCGAGCCAGTCCCTCTTCTAATTTAACACCTTGGGAAAGTTTTAATAATAAGTCTTGAGTGATGGCTTTATTTATTGTGACAATATATTCTTTTTCATGCCTGAATTTAGGATGAGTCAGCTTGTTAGTCAGCTCACCGTCGTTGGTAAGAATGATTAAGCCATGAGAATCTTTGTCAAGCCGGCCAACCGACCAGACTTTGGGAACTTTGGGGACAAGATCAACCACTTTTTTTAAGGCGTGCCGGTCTTTGGCAGTTGAGGTGTAGCCGACTGGTTTATTGACCAGATAATAGACTTTTTCTTCAAGCGCTTTAATTGTTTTGCCTTGGTATTCTATTCTGTCCTTTTTCGGATCAATTTTTATGCCAAGCTCGGCTGGTTTATGATTGACTTTGACACGACCTTGTTTTATGAGGTCAGTCGCTGCCCTTCTGGAAGCTAGTCCGGCAGTAGATAAAAATTGTTGGAGATATATTTTCATATTCCGAACAAAAGCGCCTGAAAAGCGCCCTTGCTTATTGCTTATTGATTATTGTTTATTGTTTATTATCTTCTATCCACCACGACATGTTTTTTGCCTTCCATAATCTCAAATAAAAATTTGTCGGTCATCTGATTGCGGCAGTCAAATTCTTTTTGGCTCATAATGGAATAGCGAATAGGATTGCTGAAATTCTTTTCCATACCAGAGATCAACCTTCTGATTTTATTTTTATCAACATTACCCATAATGAGAATGTCTGTACGGGCCCTGACATCGCCGACAAAAATGCCGCTCAAAACCAATAGTTTAATGCCAGCCGTTTCTTTAAGCTTTTCAAGCAGGGCTTTGTCAACTAAAAGCTTGGAGCCGATAATCAGACTATGGAGCTCGCTAAATAGAGTATATTCTTTGTTGACCTGATAATATTTTTTGTTTTCCTGTTTGTCCCGCGCCAAATCTTCTTTGGAAATATCAATTTTATCAAACGGCACACCCTTGATAATTTCCATTTTTTCAAGATTTAAGATTTCTCTTCTAATGGAGTTGGTGTTTTCTTTTAAGTCTCTGGCAACGCCACGGGCGTAAAAAGCAGAGTCAATGTTATTAAAAAACAGAGTCAGCAGTTTGGCACGGGTTTTTGAACCGAATAAATCTTCTAGCATAGTTTAAGCGTGTTATTAGTATATTTCTATTATAGTATAGTATTTTGTTGTTGTAAAATGAAAAATCTGATAAAATAAATTATGTATGATATACCAAACAAAAGTGGATAAATTAGCCATTAGCAATACCAAGGGCGATTATCAGTCATATGTTTATGTGGCGCCCTCTGACAGACAAGGGACAACCGGTTTGGGCCAGCTTTTTATAGTGGCCGAGGCAAAATCACGCGAGAAAAAAATCCCCAGTATTTTAAATCAGTTAGTGGACGAGCTGTCGGAATATTATTATCACTCGCCCACTAAAAACACCGAGGCGGCACTGGAAACGGCCGCGCAGTATTTTAATGAAAATATTGGTGATATTACTGGCAAGAACTTAAGGTGGCTAAAAGAAAAAATGAGTATTTTGATCGCGGCGATCCAGGATAATAAATTGATTATTAGTAATTTTGGCGGTCTGAGCGCCTGGCTTTTCAGGAATAATAAAATCCACGATATCACCGCTGGAGGGAATAATAAAGATGTCACTGGCAAAAAAATACTCTGCCAGTTGATTAGCGGGCAATTAGTTGATGGGGATGTTTTACTTTTAACTAATAATACCATCTTTGACTATTTTTCAGATGAAAAAATTAAAAAAACCGTAATGGGTTTGGCGCCGACACAGGCTTGCGCATTTTTTAAAAATACTTTGCTTGATTACAAAGTGTCAGTTGATTTTAGCACCATTATCATTAAATTCATGGCTTTTAAAAAAGCGCCGCAACAAATTATTGATGCCACCGCAGGAACTAATGTGCTCAAGGCGGCAGATAATGTGGAAATCTTAAATAAGGCTGAACCCGGGATAGCGGCTAAAATATTTATAAAGCTGGCTGGCTGGGTCAAAAACGGATTGGCTAAAATTTATGCCTTGGTTAAAAAAGCAGGGACATTAAAAATGAGGGGCAAAAAAGAAGCAAAAAAAGAGGTCGGGGAATTGAGTGGGATGAATGTTAAGAGCGAGGAACAGATAGCTCGCGAAGACGAGAAAAAAAGAGTAAAAGGTTTGGCGTTTAAAAAATGGAAAAGCTTTAATATCGTAGAATACCGCTTAATATTACTAATTATATTGGCAGCTATTTTATTTACCGGCAGTTTGTTTATAGTGAATAATAAAAAGAAAAATCAGGTGCAAAACGAGGAGTTCCAGGCGTTAGTTGAGGAAATAAACGGCAAAATAAATTCTGTTGAAGCGGCGCTGATATACAAAGATGAGGCTAGGGCGCAAGAACTTCTAAGCGAGGCTAATGATCTTCTGGCAAAACTAACGAACAATAATCCTCAGGAGCAATACCAGTATCAGGAGTTAAAAAATGAGTTGGCCAAACAAGTTAAACGAATTTATAATTTAGAGACTATTACCAATCCGGAAGTGCTGGTGGAGCTACCACAAGACTTTGCGGCTACATCCAACATCTATGCTGATCCAAATAATATAATTTATTTAGCGCGCGGCGCTGAGATTTATAAGGTGAATACCGGCAATAAGGCATTAGACAAGGTGGCGAGCATCACCGGACAAATTAAAAAGCTGGTATATTTTGAAAAGAATAAGCTGCTAATTCTGACCAAGACTGGCGAGGTGTGGATAATGGATACCAATAACTACGGCGCCAGGAAAATTACTCTGGAACTGCCGAAAAAAAGCCAATTGGTTGACTTGGCCACTTACGGATTGAAAATATATTTGCTTGATGGCGGCAATAATAATATCTATAAATATAATTATCAGACAACTAGTTTTGGCACTCCCAGCAAATGGCTGTCTGGCGAGGATGATTTAACCGGCAATGAGGTAATTGTCGTTGACGGCAGTGTCTGGCTGGCGGCCAAGGACGGCCAGATAAGCAAATTTTTTAAAGGCAAAAAAGAAGTCTTCGGCTTAAAAGGAGCTTATGAAAAAATAAGCAGCCAGACACTGCTTGTAACTAATGAGACAAGCAACAACTTGTATTTGCTTGACAGGGATAAAAATAGAATTCTCATCGCTGATAAAACCGGCCAGGTGTCAAAACAGCTTTTGGGCGATGAATTAGAAAAAATAGTTTCCATAGCGCCGAATAGCAATGAACGGGAATTATATCTTATGACGGTTAATAAGGTTTACAAGATAGGATTGTAATTTTTAAGCCATTAAAAAACCCGCTCCGATGAGCATCGGAACGGATTTTTAATTGAAACAAATTTTATTTCAAAGTAACTTGGCCGCCAGCTGCTTCAAGTTTTTTCTTTATTTCCTCGGCCTCTTCTTTCTTGGCGCCGGCTTTGATTATGACCGGAGCGCCTTCCGCCATGTCTTTAGCTTCTTTCAAGCCTTTTTCAGTGACTTCGCGAATGACTTTAATGACGCCGATTTTATTTTCACCGGTAGCGGTGAGTTCAACATCAAAATCTGATTTTTCCGCGGCAGCTTCTGCGCCGCCGTTACCAGCGGCTGGCATGGCAGCCATCATCATAGGAGCAGCAGCAGAAACACCAAATTTATCCTCAAGAATTTTAACCAGTTCTGATAGGTCAATGACTGACATTTTTTCAATCTCTGCTACGATTGATTTGAATTTGTCAGGAACGACAACGGTTTTTTCTTCTTGAGTTTTTTGTTCGTCTGCCATATTATTATCATTAATTAATAACATTATTTATTTATTTTTTACGACTTTTGATCTTTAATTGCCTTTAAAACATTAACTAACCCTCGCATGTTGCCCGCTAGGACATTTACCAATCCGCTTAATGGCGCTTTGATTGTGCCAACGACTTTGGCAAGCAACTCTTGCTTTGATGGTAAAACAGCCAGCGCTTTGACTTTATGACTGTCAATCCAATTATTTTCCAGTATGCCGCCAACAATGTTCATATTATTATTTTTGACGGCAAAATCATGAATGGCTTTGGCTGGGGCGACTTCATCTGCAGCTGAAATAGCCATGGCAACATTACCATTAATGCCCTTGAATAAATCCGTCTTAAAGCCTAATTTTTCAAAAGCTTTTCTAAGAAGTGTTTTTTTGATCACTGAATAATTGACATTCTCCTGATGCATGGTGTTTCTTAGCTGCTGATCATCTTTGACTGTGATAGCTGAAAAACTAGCCAGGGTAGCTGACTTGGCATTTTTTATATTATCTGTCAGATTGCTTAAAACAGTTTCTTTTTGTTGTCTTGTTTTTGGCATAGAAATTAAATTTATCCTGAGCGGAGCCGAAGGATCCCATGGCTCTGTGTTCAATTGTTGATAATAAAAAAACTACGGGGTAACCGCAGATTAAGTAAAATTTTAGCTAAAATTAGCTTAAATTATACCTCGGCAGGTCTTATGGTTGCCTGCTGTCTGCGGTTGATTCACATTGTTAAAATCAATATAACAAAAAAAAGATAGGATGTCAAATTCAATTCAAATACTTCTCCTTGTTCGCTTTATGCTCTTCAAAATCACGCCCGTAATGGACGTTGCTCTGGCTGTCAGTGAGAAAATACCAATAATCCGACGCTGCCGGATAGATGGCGGCTTTGATTGAAGCTAAACCGGGATTACTGATTGGGCCAGGTGGCAGGTCGCCGTAGAGATAGGTGTTGTAGAATGAATTTATTTTTAGGTCTTCAGCGGAAAGTGCCGGAGTTTTTTTGCCCGTAATATAGTTAATGGTGGAATCTGCCTGAAGCGGGACGCCTGCCTCAAACCGTTTCCAGAAAATGCCGGAAACAATCGCGCGATCATTGTCCGTCATAACTTCGCGTTCAATAATTGAAGCCATGGTGATAATATCAAAAATAGTTTTGCCTTGAGCTTGAATATCTTGGCGCAGCTGCAGGGTTAATTTTTTATCAAAATTATTAAGCATTTTACGAACAATATCGTCAATGGTCGCATAGGCAAAAAAACGGTAAGTATCAGGAAACATATAGCCTTCAAGATTGGCCATGGCTGGTTTGTCACTAAAAAAATCATAGCTTGAAATATCAAAATTAAATTTATTATTCGGCTGGTTTACGCCGGTTGCCTCAAAAAGCTCTTTTGTTTGAAACTTACCCATGTTTTCCAACCGCCAGGCAATGTCTTTAACCGTCCAACCTTCAATCACTGTCAGTTCCCATTCTTGAGGTATTTCGCCGGCAACGAGGATTTCCGTCAGCCGCTTGATATTTATCACGTTTGGCAGATTATATTCCCCGGCCTTGAGCTTACTTTCAATGCCTTTGAGATAAGTGTAGGTTTCAAAAACAAATTTATTTTTAATTATGCCGTCTTCAAAAAGATTCTGGCTGATTACATTGACGCTTTGTCCCTGACTGATGGTGAATTGGGTGTGCTCAATGGAAATAGGATTTAAAAGAATAAATAAAAACCAGATGCTCATTATAAAACCGGCAAAAATAACGAGGATAACAAAAACGCCGAAAATTTTCCGGCCACTTCTTTTTGCTTGACGCTTTTCAGGTTTGTAGACTTGCATATAATAATTATACAAATAACGAAGTAAAAAAGTCAATGAGACCAGAGTAAATGCTCTTTTCTACAAATATTTTTCCAACCCTGCCTGCTCTAATTTTTCCAACAGCTCGGTAATCTGTTTGACTTTATCTTTTGGCACAACGATCAGAGCATCTTTGGTGTTGACGACCACCTGGCCGGCGAGGCCGACGGTCGCGAGGAGCTTTTTGTCTTCAAAATTGTAAACCAAACAGTCCTTTGAATTCAGATTAAACACTCTGCCTTGAGTGACATTATCGTCAGGACTCTGCTGTCGAGCTTCTTTAAAAGCGTAAAGAGTGCCGGGATCTGACCAGCCCAGATTGGTTTTCAGAATAACTGCGTTTGATAAATCAAGCCGCTCAATAATTGCTTGGTCAAAACTGATTTTAGGAGTATGGGCATAGTCATTTTTAACTGACTGGCACATTTCAGGAGCAAGTTTTTGAAATTGATCATTGAGAAATTTAATTGAGGTAATAAAGTAGCCCGGATTCCAAAAATATTCTCCTGACTTAAACATTTTACGGCAGACAGCCGGCTGCGGCTTGTATTGCCAACCAAGGAATTTGAAATAATCGCACTTCCCTATCCGGCCGACTTTTTCTCCGACATGAATCCAGCCTAAGTTATCATTGGCAAAACGAGGTTGTTCGGCGAGGAAAATAAATCTGTTAGGATTTTCTTGAATTAATTTTTCAGCGGTTTTTAGATGCTTAACGAACTCTTGCGGCTGATCCATAAGGTGATCGGCCCAAAGAATGGCTACCGGGCCGGATTGGTTTGCTTGGATTAATTTCTGGAGCGCCAGGCAGACGGCCGGGCCGTTATTTCTTCTTTCAGGCTCAATAATAACATGATTTCTCTTTAGCTCCGGCAGTTCTTTTAAGGCTAAATTTTTAAATTCGGGGGTAAGCTGCAAATAAATATTTTCCGTACCAAAATAGGGAGCTATTCTTTGCCAGGTGAGCTCTAATGTTGATTGGCCATTAAATATTTTTTGGAATTGTTTGGGAAATTTACGGCGAGAGATTGGCCAGAATCTGGTACCAACACCGCCGGCAAAGATTATAATCTTCATAGTGATAATTAAGGCCTCTCCCCTAGCCCTTCCCCTTTTGAAAAAAGGGGAGGGGTATGGGGTGGGGTCATTTAATAATCAAATTTTTCCCTGTCATTTCTTGAGGTTGATCACGTTTCATCAGATAAAGAACGGTGGGCGCTACATCAGCCAGAATACCATTGGGGCGAAGTTTTATTTTTTTAATTGACTCTGCCGGGCCAATAACACAAAAAGGAACGGGGAAACAGGAGTGCTCGGTGTCAATTTTACCGCTTGGAATATCAATCATTTCTTCAGCATTGCCATGGTCAGCAGTAATGATAACCACGCCTTTATTTTTAGTGACTACTTCATCCACAATATTCTTAAGACATTGATCCATTTTTTCTAAACTCTTAATGGTGGCGGTTAAATTACCGGTATGGCCGAGCATATCCGGGTTGGCAAAATTAATAGCGATAAAATCATAAATTCTATTTTGAATATTTTTAACTACCAGGTCAGTAATAACACCAGCAGACATATTGGGCGCCAAGTCATATGATTTGACATCAGACGATTTGATTAAAATTCTTTCTTCTCCGGCAACTGGATTGGCATAACCGCCGTTAAAAAAATATGTCAGGTGACCGTATTTATCGGTTTCAGCGATGTAAAGTTGGCGCAGGTCGGAAAGTTCCATGGGCAGGGTACTTTTCAAATCGGGCGAGGGATAGGCAGTCAAAATATTAGGCAGATCCGGCCCAAAATCAGTTAGGGCAACAAAGATAAAATTATTTAATTTTCTT
>PFHP01000013.1 GCA_002782365.1 Candidatus Kuenenbacteria bacterium CG_4_8_14_3_um_filter_39_15
TTTAGATAACTTTAAAATATTTGAACTGGCAAGAGTTTATACTGCCAAGATGGCAAAATGGGATAAAAAGATGGCAGACAGTTTGCCGTATCAGCCGAAGCATTTGGCCGGAGCGGTGGTGACAGGCAAAAATGAGGAGCCATTTAGGCAGGTGAAGGGAATCTTGGAGGAAATGTTTAATAAATTACAAATTACAAATTACAAATTACAAATAAATCCCAAATCACAAATCCCAAATTTTATTAATAGTGTTAGGCGCTTTGAACTTGTAATTGGCGGTGATGTGGTTGGCTGGTTGGGAGAAGTTGATTATAATCAATTAAATTTTAAGAATAAAAAGGTTGCTTTGTTTGAAATTAACTGGGAGAAAATTATAGGGTTAAAGCCGGCAGAAACGAAATACCAATCTTTGCCGCAACATCCGTCTATTGAGCGGGACATTGCCATTGAGGTTGATTGGCCGGTGAAATGGGCAGATATAGAGCAGTTTATCCTGACCCCGCGGACGCGGGGGAAGGATCTCATGATTCAAGATGTATCGTTTTTATCCGAATATCCATTGGAGAATAAAAAATCTTTGGCATTCAGGATAGTCTATCAGGCTGATAGAACTTTGACCAATGGGGAAGTAGAGCCAGTAGAGGCAAAAATTATTAAATTATTAGAAACAAAATTTAAAGCTAAATTACGACAATAACTATGGCTAAAAAGATTGTAAAAAAAGCGGTTGTTAAGAAGACCGTTAAACCCAAGAGCGGTGAATATAAGGCGGCGCAGATTACTGTTTTAGAAGGTTTAGAGCCGGTCAAAAGAAGGCCGGGAATGTATATCGGCTCAACCGGGTCATCCGGTCTGCACCACATGCTCTGGGAGGTGGTGGATAACGGGATTGATGAGGCGATGGCCGGCTTTGCCAATTTAATTGTAATAACGCTTCTGCCCGATAGGCTAGTTGAGGTTTTTGATAACGGCCGGGGAATTCCGGTGGACATTCATAAGCAGATGAAGGTATCAGCTTTGGAAGTGGTGATGACCAAGCTTCATGCCGGAGGAAAATTTGGGCAAGGCGGTTACAAAGTATCAGGCGGTTTGCATGGCGTGGGCGTGTCAGTGGTTAATGCTTTGTCCATCTATCTGAAAGCTGAAATATATCGCGACGGAAAAATTTGGGTGCAGGAATATAGTTTGGGCAAACCAAAAAAAAAGGTGAGATCAGTGGGCAAAACAAAACTGAATGGCACAAAAATAATTTTTCAGCCAGATGAGAAAGTCTTTGGCACAATGGGATACGACTGGCAGACAATAATTGACCATTTGCGCCAGCAAGCTTATTTGACCAAGGGAGTCAAGATCAAGGTTTACGACGAAAGAAAAAAAGATGACAGAAAGTCCTATGAATTTTATTTTGAGGGCGGCATTAAATCTTATGTGGTTCATTTGAATCACAATAACATAGCTAAGCATGGCAATGTATTTTATGTTGAAAAAAGCACTGTGCCCGAAAAAAATAATAATCATGACAACGGTGAGCAAGACGAGGGTCGGCCATTAGACAAAAATCCAGTACAAGTTGAAATCGCTTTTCAATATGTGGATGAATACAAAGAAACGGTTTATGCTTTTGCCAATAATATTTTTAATCCCGAGGGCGGCATGCATCTAGTTGGTTTTAGAACGGCTTTGACTAGGGTGCTGAATAATTATGCGCGTACTCAGGCGATTTTGAAAAAAAAAGATGAGAATTTGAGCGGTGAAGATGTGCGCGAGGGTTTAACCGCAGTGGTGTCAGTTAAAGTGTCTGAACCGCAATTTGAGGGGCAAACCAAAGCCAAGCTGGGTAATCCGGAAGTCAGGGCGGCAGTGGACAGTGTTTTCAGCACGGCCTTGTTAATTTATTTGGAAGAGCATCCCAGAGATGCCGAAGCGATTATCGGCAAATGCTTATTGACTGCGCAAGCGCGCCGGGCGGCCAAGACGGCGCGCGAAGCGATTATCAGAAAAGGGGCGCTTGAGGGCATGACTTTGCCTGGCAAGCTGGCTGATTGTTCTTCAAGAGATGCGGAGAAATCGGAATTGTTTATTTGCGAGGGAGACAGCGCGGGCGGCAGTTCAAAACAAGGCCGTGACAGAGAGACGCAAGCGATCTTGCCTTTGCGCGGCAAGATTTTAAATGTGGAAAAAGCGCGTTTGGATAAAATGCTGGCTAATAATGAAATTAAATCGTTAGTCATTGCCCTGGGCACGAATATCGGCGAACAATTTGAGCTTGATAAGCTCCGTTATAATAAGATTATCATTATGACTGACGCTGATGTTGACGGCTCGCATATCAGGACGCTTTTATTGACCTTCTTTTATAGATATTTTCCGGAGTTAATCAGGGCAGGGCATATATATATTGCCCATCCGCCGTTATATAAATTGCAAAAAGGGAAAGATTTTAAATATGTTTATACTGACGAGGAAAAGGAAAAGGCATTGGCCGAGATGATGAGGAAAGCATTAAAACAAACTAATGAAAGTTTTAACGAGAAAGCGAGAGCAGGCGAGGCGGATACAACTGGGGTGGGTGAGCAAGTCGCTGGGGTTAATATACAAAGATATAAGGGTTTGGGAGAGATGAATCCTAATGAGCTTTGGGAAACTACCATGGATCCCGTGAGACGATTGATGAGCCAGGTAATCATTGAGCAAGTTGAAAAAACCGACGAGGTTTTTGAAATGCTCATGGGGGCGGATGTTTTGCCACGCAAAAGGTTTATTCAAACTCACGCCAAAGATGTAAAGAATCTTGACGTGTAAAAAAATTTGTCAAAAAATAATTACTGTGCTAGAGTGGTTATATAGAGACCGCGAGGTCTGTTTTTAAAACCAATTGATTTAAAATTTAGCTAAAATTAGCAAAAAAATGCCAAATAAATTAGTACAATACGTTAAAGATTCAAGGACCGAACTCAAAAAGGTTATTTGGCCGACTAGAAAACAGGCGACCAATGATACTTTGCTGGTAATTGGTTTTTCCTTGGGAGTCGCAGCTTTTTTGGGATTGGTTGATTTTGTATTAACCAAGCTGTTGGAATTGGTAATATAGAGAGAATTTTTAAATTTTAAATTTTTAATTTTATAAATAAATCTAAATTTTTAATTTTTTCAGCCCTAGGCTGATCCGCCTTTCACGAATGTGAATTATTCACGCAGGTACTTGGCGGAAAAAATTAATTAGACATTAAAAATTATTTACAAAATTAAAAATTGGAAATTAAAAATTTTTTAAGATGCCCAGACAAATATTGCACCAGGGTGAAAAAAATTGGTATGTCTTACATACCTATTCCGGCTATGAAGAGAATGTCAAAAGGAATTTGGAGCAGAGGATTGAATCAATGGATATGATTGATAAAATTTTTCAAGTGCTGGTGCCAACTGAAAATAAAATAAAGATTAAGGGCGGCAAACGTCAAATTGTGCGGGAAAAAATTTTTCCAGGTTATGTTTTAGTTCAGATGATTGTGGATGATGCCAGTTGGTATGTGGTGCGCAATACGCCCAATGTCACGGGATTTATTGGTTCTGGGACTTTGCCGATTCCACTTTCAGAAAATGAGATTAAGGAGCTACAGCGCCGCATGGGCGTTAAGGAACCGAAGTATAAAATAAATGTCAGCGTGGGCACGCCGGTAAAAATTACCGACGGACCGTTTAAGGAGATAGAAGGCCGGGTGTCTGATGTTGATGAGGCAAGAGGGAAAATCAAAGTGATGGTGCAGATGTTTGGCCGCGAAACGCCGGTGGAATTGGATTTCTTGCAGGTTAAGAAAATATAGGAATAAAATTTTAATTAATTAATTTTTAATAAAAATAGCTGAAACAACATTTACAGATCTAAGCGCGTATACGGTTAATGAGAATGGGCCTGATAGCATAGATATCAGCGAATTGTTAAAATTGGCAGAATTTAAAACAGAGCAAGAAGCTATTGAACAATTTAAAAACTCAATTCAAGATGAACAAAATGCGGAAGTATTTTCTCATTCATCTTCGCATGAGCAAGCTCTGGTTGCGCTAGTTTATTTTTTGCCTTATGAAGAAAGACAAAAAATAAGGGCTAATCCTAGTGGAAAAGATACATATCTATTACTTCAGCTACTGTTATTAGGCGAGCAATACACTGGTATACCTCATATTGAGAAAACAGATAGAAAACCAATGTATAAATTATAATTTTAAATTTAGAACAAATATTATGCCTAAAGGAATAAAGACAATTATTAAATTGCAAATTAAAGGTGGAGCGGCCAATCCCGCGCCGCCAGTTGGCCCTGCCCTGGGCCAGCACGGCGTGAACATCCAGGATTTTTGCGCTAAATTTAATGAGGCGACCAAAGACAAGGGTGGGGATGTGGTGCCGGTTGAAATTACTGTTTATGCGGACAGGAGTTTTAGTTTTAAATTAAAAACACCGCCAGCCGCGGAATTATTGAAAAAGGCAGCCGGCATCAGTAAGGGTTCTGGCAAGCCGAATTTAGAAAAGGTGGGTAAAATTTCCAAGGCACAAATCCGCGAAATCGCCCGGATTAAAATGGTAGATTTAAACGCCTATGACATTGAAGCGGCCATGAAGATAATTGAGGGCACGGCGCGTCAAATGGGTTTAGTAGTTGAGTAATTAATAGAAATTTATGCATTCAAAAAAATATAAAGAATTAGCTGCTAAGATTGATAAAACTAAAAGTTATTCAATTGATGAAGCAATAAAATTAGTTAAGGAAACCAGTCAGACAAAATTTGATGCTTCGTTGGAGGTGCATTTGCGATTGGGAATTGATACTAAAAAAGGCGAGCAGGCGGTCAGGGGCAGTGTGGCCTTGCCGCATGGTACCGGTAAAAGCAAAAGGATCGCAGTTTTTAGTGATGATGGTCAGGCGGCTAAAGAGGCCGGGGCGGATATTGTCGGCAGTGAAAATTTGATTAAGGAAATAAAAGCAAGCGGCAAAGTTGATTTTGATGTGGCATTAGCCACCCCAAAAATGATGAAGAATCTGGTTGGCGTGGCCAAGATTTTGGGACCGAAGGGATTAATGCCCTCGCCCAAGGCGGGTACTATCGTAGATGATCAGGCGATACCCAAAGCAATTGAGGAGATTAAAAAGGGCAAGGTGAATTTTAAAAATGATGATACGGGCAACATCCATCAAATGATCGGCAAGATTTCATGGGATGATAAAAAGTTAAGCGAAAACTGCGGAGCATTTGTTGAAGCTGTTAAGAAAGCCAAGCCAGCGGCGGCTAAGGGGATTTTCATCAAGGGAGTATTTTTAACCAGTACCATGGGCCCAGCGGTCAGAGTGGAAGTAAAGTAGTCAAAGCAAAATCCGCTTTAAGCGGATTTTTTGATTGCAGAATTTTTAAGAATATAATATAATTAATTCACATTAATTAATTTTAAATCAATGCCGCAAGAAAAAAAATACGTTCGTCCAAGCTGGGATGAATATTTTATTAAAATAGCGATGCTAGTTTCCGAAAGATCCACCTGCTTAAGACACCATGTGGGAGCAATCATTGTTAAGAATAAGCAAATATTAACCACTGGATATAATGGTGCGGCCCGCGGGGTTAAAGATTGTTTGGAGCGAGGGTGTCTAAGAGACGAGCAGGGGATTGCTTCCGGCGAAAGGCATGAGATTTGTCGAGCGATTCATGCGGAACAGAATGCTATTATACAAGCCGGGCGTTTTGGCGTTGACATCAGCGATGGAGCTATGTATTGTACGCATACGCCATGCATCATTTGCGCCAAAATGATTGTTAACGCCGGCATTAAAAAATTTTTTACTTATACGGACTATCCTACTACTGGGGGCGTAACGGAATTACTTGATGAGGCAGAGATAGAAATTGTTAAAATGAAAAAACCAGAAACTAAGATCAATATTTTAGATTAATATATTTTATGTCAAATCAAAAAATCGTGGCAATTTGTGGCTTAAGCGGATCTGGCAAGGATGCGGTGGCTGATTATTTAAAGGAGAAAGGCTTTGAATATACCTCGCTTTCGGACAGGATAAGGGAAGAATGTGCTTTGAGAAAATTAGCAACCCACAGAGACAATTTAATTAAAGTGGGCAACGAAATCAGAGAGAAGTTTGGGCGCGACGAGTTGGCCAAGAGGAGCTGGGAGAAAATAAAAAACAGCGCAGGCAATAAATTCGTCATTGTTAGTTTGCGCCATCCTGATGAAGTTAATTTTTTAAAAAAGCAGGCTGGGATGAAATTGATTGCGGTTGAGGCGCCAATAGATGTCCGTTATCAAAGGAATGCCAGCCGTGGTCGGGCGGAAGATTTTGTCACTTTGGAAAAATTTAAGGAGCAGGAAACAAGAGAAAGAAGCGGTTCAGTGAATCAGCAGCAGTTGGACAGGGTAATTGCCATGGCTGATTTTAAAATTGATAATTCAGGCACATTAGAAGAGCTTAAAGAGCAGGTTGAGGAGGTATTAGCTAGAATATAGATATGTATTTATTTATAAACACAGCTGGTGTGGATGAGATAATTTTGGCGCTTGCGGATGGCAAGGGCCAAATTTTAGTTAAGAAAAATATTAAGGCGAAATATAAGCAGTCGGAAAAATTATTATTAAATATTGATAAGATATTAAAGATATTAAAGATATTAAAGATATTAAAGATATTAAAGATATTAAAAGATATTAAAGATATTAAAGATATTAAAGATATTAAAGATATTAAAGATATTAAAGGAATTATGGTGGTTAAAGGGCCGGGAAGTTTTACAGCCTTGAGGATTGGTCTAGCCACCGCCAATACTCTGGCTTGGGCTTTACATATTCCGATTATCGGCGTAAAGTTAACTAACAAACAAAATGAGGAATTAATAAAAACAGGAGTTGAAAGTTTTAAAAAAATAAAAAGATTTAAACAAGTCATGCCGGAATATGGCATGGAGCCGAATATTACTCAAGTAAGTTAATTAAGTTGAATAAATTAAGTTTATGGCCAACCTGATGGGGTTGTTTTTTTATCCACAGGTGTTGTGTTGAAGGTTGGCCAAGAGTGGTATATAATAAAAGCATAGTGGGGAAAAGTGGAAAAAAGTGGATATTTCCACTGGTTGTGTATAACTTTGTTAAGCGCAGATTAATAAATAAGGCTATGGATATTTAAAAATCCTAGTTTTTTTGTATCTAATCTTCATAATCTAATATTTTTTTCCGCTAACATTGCCACATTAATTTTCCATCTAAGGTGGATAAGTACGATTATGTTTTTAGGCGAATATTTACACAATGTGGATGATAAAAATAGGCTGGCGATTCCAGTTAAGTTTAGGCATGAATTTAAAAATGGCATGGTTTTGACCCGCGGGCTTGATAGTTGTTTGTTTTTATTCACTAAAAGCGATTGGGGCACTTTGGTGGATAAGATTAAACAATTGCCATTAAGCCAGGCGCGGGCTAGAAGTTTTTCCAGAATGATGCTGATGGGTGCGATGGAAGTCAAGCTTGATAAACTGGGCCGGGTGCTTTTGCCTGATTATTTAAAGAATTATGCCGGCATTTCAAAAAAGGTGGTGATCGGAGGAGTCCTAAACAGATTAGAGATTTGGGATGAAGGCAAGTGGGAGCAATATAAAAAAGAGTCGGAAAAGAATGTGGCACGGACTGCTGAAGGGATGATGGAATTAGGGATATAATTATTTAATGAAATGGCTATTCATAAACCAGTACTATTAAAAGAGGTCATAGAGTTATTAGAGCCCAAAAGCGGCGAGAATTTTATTGATTGTAATTATGGACAGGGAGGCCATTCTAAAGCGATATTAGAGAAGATAAAACCCGGCGGCGGATTATTAGGAATAGATGCGGATTTGGATATTAAAAATATTAAAGATATTAAGGATATTATTTTAATTAAAGATAATTTTGTAAATCTTAAGGCGATTTATGAACACAATTTTCCTTATCCAATTAGCGGCATTTTATTTGACCTTGGTTTTTCGTCAGATCAGCTAGAAAATTCCGGCCGCGGTTTTAGTTTTTTGACCGATGAGCCGCTTGACATGAGATATAATCCTGAAGGTCAGCGCTTAACTGCTAAAGAAATTTTAAATAAATATGGCGAAAAGAGTTTAGTCAGGATTTTTAGGGAATTTGGGGAGATTGGAGAAAAATTGGCCAGAAAAATGGCGCGAGCGACTGTAGTGCGGCGAGGCAGAAGATTATTTGAAATGACCAGTGATTTGCTGGAAGTGATAGGCGCCAAGGCGGTGAGGCATAAGAAAAGGATACATCCGGCAACGCAATTTTTCCAAGCTTTGAGGATTGAGGTGAATAAAGAGTTAGATAACTTAAGGCAGACTTTGCCCCAGGCGCTTGAAATTTTAAAACCAGGCGGCAGATTGGCAGTCATCTCGTTTCATTCGTTGGAAGACAGGATTGTGAAAAATTATTTTCGCGGTTGGGCAAGGGAGGGGAGAGTGGAGTTACTAACAAAAAAGCCGTTGACCACTGGAGAAGAAGAATTAAAAAGTAATCCCAGGGCAAGGAGCGCAAAACTTCGGGCAATTAAAAAAATAGATTCTAAAGAATGTGTAAAAAATTTTTAAAAAATAGAAAAAAAGTCAATTACCAAGCAGAAAGAAAAAAATTGGGTGGTTTTTGGAATAGGCGCGCAGGTACAGTTGTTTTAATGCTTTTAGTCGCAGTTATGGGCGTCTATTATCTGGGATTAATTAATGATAAAGCAACAGTGGGGTATAAGATATCCAAATTGCAGACAGAGGCGAGTGATTTGGCTGAAACCAACCGGAATTTAGAATTACAAATAATTGATTTGCAACAGACAGCAAGAATTGAGGAGAGAGCAAAGGGCATGGCCATGGTTCAAGCA
>PFHP01000070.1 GCA_002782365.1 Candidatus Kuenenbacteria bacterium CG_4_8_14_3_um_filter_39_15
GCGCTTTGGCAATTTTATTCAGTTTGATTCCAGCAAATGCATTGATTGCGGCATTTGTACTGAAGTCTGCCGCGATCAGCAAACCTGTGATTTTTATCAGACGGTTAATAAAGGTTACCAAACTCAAACCAAGCCGACTGATCAGCAGAACAAAGACTGCGCTTATTGCGGCCAATGCGTTGTCCATTGCCCAGTGGGCGCAGTTCAGGGAGTGCCTCATTGGCAATTTGTGGAAGAGCTGATAAAAAATAAAAAGACAAGCGGCAAAACTCTTGTGGCCCAAATTGCTCCCTCAATCAGAGTGAGCATTGGCGAGGAATATAATTTGGCTTATGGCCAAATTACCACCGGTCAACTGGCCGCCAGTATGCGCGTCCTAGGCTTTGATGCCGTTTTTGATGTTTCGGCCGGGGCCGATTTTACCAGTTATGAAGAGGCGCGTGAATTAATTCATTGGCTTGAGGCAAAAAAAGACCGTCCGATGTTTACTGCTTGCTGCCCGGCCTGGGTGAAATTTGTTGAATTCTATTATCCAGAATTTATCTCTCACCTCACCACCACTCGTTCGCCGCATATTCATTCAGCCATTATAGCTAAAACTTATTGGGCAGAGCTTATGGGAAAAAAGCCGCAGGATGTTATGGTTGTCTCCATTATGCCGTGTACGGCTAAAAAGCAAGAAATTAGTCTAATCACCCAACGTTATCAGCGTCTGCCCATCGTTGATTATGTGGTCACCACGCGCGAATATGCTTATCTGCTCCGCCGGGCAAAAATTGATTTTCCAAAATTAGAATCAAAAGAACTGGATAATCCCTTGGGTAATCCCTCCGGCGCCGGCATAATTTACGGCGCTAGCGGCGGTGTGATGGAATCAGCTCTCCGTTCTGCCGACTATATGTTGCGGGTAAAAAAAGAAACAGGCAGTTTAAAGCCGATTATCAATGGTGAAAATTACCAACTAACCAAAAATAAATATTCCCCGGTTAGCCAAGGCAGAATTGAATTCAAACAAGTCCGCGGCCAACAAGGGATAAAAGAAGCAGTAGTAAATATTGGCGGCAAAAATCTGCGGGTAGCCGTTGTCAGCGGCTTGGGCAATGCCAGAAAATTGATTGAAAACATCAAGGCTAAAAAATGCCAGTATGATTATGTGGAAGTGATGGCCTGCCCAGGCGGCTGTATTGGCGGCGGCGGGCAACCAGTGCCAGTCAGCGCTGAAATCAGGGCTCAACGCGCCGCGGCGCTCTATAATCTTGACCAAAACCTCGCCATGCGCGCCGCTCATGAAAATGAATCTTTATTGGCTGTCTACCGTGATTATTTTAAGGGCAGACAAAAATTGATTGAACAATTAATGCATTGCCAGTATAATGTAGCTAGCAGGACAGGATATGTTAAAAAATTTTAAATTTTAAATTTTAAATTTTAAAATAATAATTAGATAATTAATAAAAATATGGTCAATATAACTACTCTCCAAAAAATAAATATTTCATATGCTGTTAAATTTTTAGTCATTTTAACGGTAGCCACTGGCGCACCGCTTATTGGCATCCACTCTCAATGGCTGACCGGTCCGATTGTCAACATGGCCATGATTCTTGCCGTCTTTATTATTGGCATCCGCGGCGCGCTGCTGATTGGCATCCTGCCATCAACTATTGCCCTAGGCACAGGTTTATTGCCAGCGGTTTTGGCGCCGATGATTCCCTTTATAATCATCTCAAATTTTTTATTAATATTAATATTGGATTATTTTAAATCAAAATTTACGAGTTATGGAATTGCTTTATTTTTCGCCGCCGGAGCAAAATATCTTTTTTTATTCACCACTTCCAGCATTGTCACTAATTTATTATTAAATCAATCCCTTGCCCTCACCGTGGCTGTGCTGATGAGCTGGCCGCAATTTTTTACCGCTATCATTGGCGGAGTGTTGGCCTGGGGAATATTAAAATTTATCAATAAATAAAAATGTTAGTATGCGCATTAATTCCGTTAAATCAATAAAAAATCTGCAAAATAAACGAGTTTTGGTTCGTTGTGATTTTGATTTGCCCCTGAAACAACAAACAACAAAAATAATTGATGATACCAGATTAAAAGCATGCGTGCCGACGATAAAATATTTATTACAAAAAGGCGCAAGAGTGATTTTAATGGGACATTTAGGCAGACCAAAGGGCGTGGATGAAAAACTAAGTTTATTGCCGGTGAAAAATAAACTAGAAAAAATACTTGGGAAAAAAATAGTTTTTACAGATTGGGACGAGATTCCTCGTCGCTCTGCTCCCCGGAATGACATATCACTAAGAATGTTAGAGAATTTGAGATTTTATACTGGCGAAGAAAAGAATGATAAAAATTTTGCCAAAAAATTAGCAAGTTTAGCAGCTATTTACGTCAACGAGGCATTTGCGGTTTCGCACCGTTCAGCCGCCTCAGTTGCTGCCATTCAAAATTATCTGCCGAGTTATGCGGGGCTGCATCTTGAAAAAGAAATTGATAATTTATCAGCCATTCTGGAAAATCCCAAACACCCCATGATTCTTATTATCGGCGGCGCCAAAATTGAGACCAAACTGCCGGTGATTAAAGAGTTTCAAAAAATTGCCGACCAAATTCTGGTGGGCGGCGCCGTGGCCAATACTTTTTTAAAAGCACAAGGCGTGGAAGTGGGCAAGTCGTTAGTGGATGAAAAATATATTAATGAAGCTAAAAAGACACTTAAAAATTTCCAATTTCCAATTTTCAATTTCCAAACAAATTCAAAATTCAATCCCCGACCGGATCGGGGACAAAATTCAAAATTAATTTTACCAGCCGACTTTGTCTGGAAAAATAATAAAATTTTAGACATTGGCTCAAAAACAATTAAATTTTATTGTGATATAATTAAAAAAGCCAAGACAATAGTTTGGAATGGCCCCTTGGGATATTTTGAAGACAAAAAATTTGCCATTGGCACACAGGAAATCGCCAAGGAAATTTTAAAATCAGAAGCAAAAGTGGTGATCGGCGGCGGAGATACAGACAAAATTTTACAGGGTAAAAAATTTGGCAGTAACATTTTTATTTCCACTGGCGGCGGAGCCATGCTGGAATTTCTGGCAGGGAAAAAATTACCCGGTCTTGGTTATAATCAAAAAATTAACCATTAAATCTATGACTAAAATCAAAAATATTATTGCCCGTGAAATTTTAGACTCGCGTGGCGACCCAACTATTGAAGTTCAAGTAGTGTTAGCAGACGGCATTACTAATGCCGTTGCCTCCGTGCCCAGCGGCGCTTCTCTCGGCAGTCACGAAGCTCTGGAACTGCGCGACGGCGATGAAAAACGTTATGGCGGCAGAGGCGTGCTTAAAGCCGTGGCTAATGTCAATAAAAAAATCGCTCCAGCGCTCAAGGGCGAAGAGACAACTAACCAACAGCATATTGACCAGCTGATGATTGAACTTGATAGTACTCCTAACAAAGAAAATCTGGGCGCTAATGCCATTCTGGGTGTTTCTTTGGCTTGTGCCCGTACCGCCGCCAAAATCAAAAAACAGCCGCTTTATCAGTACATCCGCGAGCTGTATAATATTAAATTTCCTGGCTGGCGCATCCCTCTGCCGCAATTTAACATCATCAACGGCGGCAAACACGCCGATTCCAATCTTGATTTTCAGGAATTCATGATTATACCCACGATCAACACCAGTTTTAAAGAGCGATTGCGCGTCGGAACGGAAATTTTTCACCAGCTTGGAAAAGTCTTAAAAGCCGATGGCTTAGATATTAATGTCGGCAATGAGGGCGGTTATGGCTCAAATATGGATTCGGCCGTTAAAGCAGTTGAATATATTCTTACTGCCATTAAGCAGGCAGGATACATTGCCGGCGAACAAGTAGTGCTCGGCATGGACGCTGGCGCTTCAACATTTTATTTGCCGCAAGAAAAATTATACAATTTTAGTCTGGACGAATCGTTTCTTGATTCAAATCAGCTTATCTATCTTTATAAAGAGTGGTTTGCCAAATATCCTTTTCTACTGCTTGAAGATCCTTTAGCAGAAGACGATTGGCAGGCTTGGATTGAGATGACAAAAGAGTTCTCCGGGCTCAATCTAAAAATTCACAATTATCAGCTTGATAATAAAAAATTCATTAAACTTCATGAAAAAAATTTGCACCCGATCATTGTCGGCGATGATTTATTCACCACTAACGTCAATCGCTTAAATGAAGGCGTTAAACTCGGCGCCGCCAATGCCGTAGTCGTCAAACCCAATCAAATCGGCACGCTGACAGAAACGGTCAAATTTGCCGAACTGGCCAAAGAGCATAATTATCAATTGGTTGTTTCCCACCGTTCTGGCGAAACCTATGATGATTTTATCGCTGACCTGTCCGTTGCCTTGGGCGCAGAATTCATTAAAGCAGGAGCGCCGTCTCGCGGAGAGCGTGTGGCCAAATACAACAGATTATTGAAGATTGAGGAGGAAATAGCGTAAAGATTATTTTTTATGACTCTCAAAAAATTTTATCACCCATTTGTCCTAATAATATTAGATGGTTTTGGCATTGCCCCGTCTGGCCCCGGTAACGCTGTCAAACTGGCAGCATTGCCCAATTTGAATTATTATTTTTCCCATTACCCCTACACTGAATTAAAAGCCCACGGCGAGTATGTCGGGCTTTTCCCTGGCGAAGACGGCAATTCTGAAGCCGGCCACATGAATCTTGGCGCTGGCAGGATTGTCAAACAGGACCTGGTGGTCGTGTCGGAAATGATTAAAGACGGCACTTTTTTTAAAAATGCCGCCTTTCTTTCTGCCATTGACCATGTCAAAAAGAATAGATCAAATTTACATTTAATTGGTCTTTTAACCGGCGCTAATTCAGCCCATGCCCATCCCGAACACCTTGATGCCTTGATTAAAATGACGCGTCAGCATAAAGTTAAGCAAGTTTACCTGCATCTTTTTACTGATGGCCGCGATTCACCGCCTTTTGAAGGCTATATTTTTTTGCACCAATTATTGCAAAAACTTGATCCTAAACATGAACAGGCGGCTACTATTATGGGTCGTTTTTACGGCATGGACCGTAAAAAAGAATGGAGCAGAACTGAGCTTGCCTTTAACGCCCTTGTGTCTGGCAGCCAGCGCCAGAGTGACGATCCTTTGAAAGCTATTGAAGACGGTTATGGCCGTGGCGAATCAGACGAATATATTAAGCCAACTACTATTTATAAAGATGATAAAATGCTGCCGCGCATTAAAGACAACGATGCTGTCATTTTTTTTAATGCCCGGTCTGACCGTGCTAGACAATTAACCAAAGCTTTTGTCCAGGACAAATTTAATGAGCAGAATCCCGGTTCATTCC
>PFHP01000037.1 GCA_002782365.1 Candidatus Kuenenbacteria bacterium CG_4_8_14_3_um_filter_39_15
TAACCAATGCCATTTGTCATCGGGATTACAGCTCAACTTCAAATGTGCAAGTCAGGATACTTGATGACCGGATTGAAGTTTGGAATCCAGGCAGCTTGCCTGAAGGCTGGACAGTGGACACCTTAAAAAAGAAACATGAATCAAAACCTAAAAATCACTTAATTGCCAAATTATTTTTCATGGTAAAAAATATTGAGCAATGGGGCACTGGCACTCTTGAAATGATTAAAGAGACAGTCAAGCACGGCTTACCGGAGCCAGAATTTGAGGACATTGGCACGAGTATTGTGGTGACATTTAGAAAGTATAAACTTACGGAGGAAGTTTTAAAGGGACTAAACCAAAGGCAAAGGGAGGCAATTGAGTTTTTAAGATTACATAAAGAATTAACTACCAGTGAATATCAAGAGATGATAAACAAACCGTTGGTGACAGCAAGGAGAGATTTATTAGATTTAAAAAAGAAAAAAATTATAGAGTATACAGGCAGTTTAAAAACGGGTTATTATCGTTTAGTATCAAAATGATACTATAAATGATACTATAAATGATACTATAAAAGAGCCAGCCGTCAAGGCTCTTTTAAGTTTGAGTTTCAAGTGATATACTTGAAGTATAATAGCCAAAGCTAAACTGATTTATGCTTAACATTAAAAAACAAAAAATTAAAGTTCAATATTCTTTAACAAAAAGCCACATTATTTTTTTAATGTGGTTTTAAAAATTTCAGGAGGCAAATAAAAAAGTTCTTTAGTGGTACCTAAACAACCAAACACAACTTATCTGATGAAGGAGGGAACAACCCATGAATAATCTGCTGGTGCTGACGCGCTCATTGAGCCATTGTATTATCACGGTAGATACATCACCCGGTTGTCACAGAAAAAGAAGGCTTGTTGCATGTGGGGAAGTCAACTTGATAAAACATGGTTTAAAGCATATAATTAAAGTAATGACAGCCAAAATTGTGGGGAACTATTCAACTTGATAGACCTCGCAATAAGCAAACTTCTAAAAAGTCAGAACATTAAAAACCAGTTTTACTCCCCGGTGAACCATGTTATAGAAAATGCCATGGGGCCCGTGGATGAGTAAGAACAACTATTTCAAATAGATTTCAAAGGTTTTACAACCTTAGCCATAATTCGTGTGGGACACCATTGAAGTATAAAAAATGCCATGGGCAATGAGGCATCCCGCCAACTGGGCGGGCAAGTAGAAAAAACCACACAATTTAGCTAAAATTATTAAATTTGACGCCTAAGAAAGTTTTATGTATACTTAAAATATATTCAATAATTAATAAAGTTTTAAGTATGATTAAAACATATATTCAACGCCCAATTTATCTGAATAAAATCAAACCCTTTATTGACAAGGATATTATTAAGGTTATTGTCGGCCAACGTCGGGTCGGGAAAAGTTATTTGCTTTTTCAGATTATGGATGAGATCAAAAAAAAATATAAGCAAGCCGATGTTGTCTATATCAATAAGGAATTAAACGAATTTAATGGCATTAAGAATTGTCAGGATCTTTTAGGGTATATTAAAAAAAATGCTAAAACTAAAAAGAGCTATATTTTTATTGATGAAATCCAAGATATTGAAAGATTTGAAAAAGCCCTAAGGAGTTTAAAAGCCCAGGGCAAATACGATATTTATTGCACCGGCAGCAATGCTAATTTACTTTCTGGCGAATTAGCCACTTATTTAAGCGGCCGCTATATTGAAATTAAAGTTTTTAGTTTGTCATATCAAGAATTTTTAATCTTCCATAAAATTAAAGACAGTCAGGAATCGTTTTTGCAATACATTAAATACGGCGGGCTGCCTTATTTAATAAATCTGGAACTGAAAGATGAGGTAGTTTATGACTATCTAAAAAGTATTTATAATACCATTCTTTTAAAAGATGTGGTGGCCAGATACAAGATCCGCAATGTTTCTTTTTTAGAAAATTTGGCGAGCTATCTAGCTGACAATACCGGCAGTTTGGTTTCGGCCAAAAAAATCAGTGACTTTTTAAAATCACAAAAGATAAAAATCTCGCCCAATATTGTTTTGGATTATTTGTCATTTTTGGTTAATGCATTTTTTATCTTTAAAGTTTCAAGAACAGATGTGCGGGGTAAAAAATTTTTTGAAATTAATGACAAATATTATTTTGAGGACTTGGGGTTGAGGCATTCTCTTATTGGGTATAAGCAGCTTGACATTAATAAAGTTTTGGAAAATTTGGTGTTTTTACATCTGCAAATATTAGGTTATAAAGTAGCCATTGGCCAATTAAAAGACAAAGAAGTGGACTTCGTCTGTGAAAAGCAAAATAAGAAAGTTTATGTGCAAGTGGCTTATCTAATCACTGATGAAAATAAAGACAGGGAGTTTGGTAACTTGCTTGCTATTCAAGATAACTATCCAAAAGTTGTTATTTCTGCAGATGAGATGGTAGAGGAGGAGGGTTACAAGGGAGTAAAACATATTAATATCAGGAATTTTTTAGGCCAAGATAATTTGGGTTTGTAGTGTATGTTAGATATCAAAATGGGAAATGATTTTATTAGCAAATGATATTGTCAATATATGAACGATTTTCAAAAACAAATTAAAAAATTTGCGGAAGATAGAAACTGGAGTCAATTTCATAATCCGAAAGATTTATTACTTGGAATTGTTGAAGAAATTGGAGAAATTAGAAATATTGTTAAGTGGGAACAAGACATAAATATTCTAAATCACGCCACACAAATACGAAATTGGGTGGAATAAATGAAAATTTTTTTGACAGAAATTCCTGCGGACATAGGGATAAAATCAAGCGTTGTCATGGCGTTTGTAATTCCGTCGCTTACCCCAAATAAGAGCTTTGTTTTTAATAAAAATAAAAATTAGAAATTAATTATAAATCAGATGTCATTTTTTGATTTTTTATTCGGCACAGGGTCGCAGGCTAGCAAACGTAATGTCACCTTTGCCGACAAAAGCAAATTAACCAGACAGGACATGATTGATTTGGTGTGGAACATGCAAAGTTTGAACAGTCAGCAGAAGCAGGTGGTCAAGGAAGAATTGTTCAAATATCTGGATGATGGCGGAGTCACACTTTTTGAATATCGCGAGGCAATCAGGAAGCTGGCGGAAAGAAGGGTGGAATTAGGACTTTCAGAGATTGATATAAAAAATTTAAAGAGCGTTTTATAGAGATACTATGTTTTTTAACTCTTATGGCCAATAAAATTTATAAAATTCTTTTAATCGGCCCGCAGGCGTCTGGCAAAGGGACACAGGCGGAGACATTGAGCCGAAAATATAATTTGCCGGTTTTTTCAACCGGGAATATTTTACGACAGCAGGTGGCCAAAGGCGATGACCTGGGCAAACAGGTGGCAGAGATTATAAATAAAGGGCAGTTGGTTCCTGATGATCTGGTGAACAAAATAATCGCTGAAAAAATTGCAGCCAACAGGGCACAGGGCTATATTTTAGATGGTTATCCGCGTAATTTGAGCCAGGTGAATTTTTTGGCTGCCAAAGATAAATTAACCCACGTGTTTGAGATATATATATCGGATAAGGAGGCAGTCAGGCGAATAAGCGAACGCAGGACCTGCCCAAAATGTCAGACAGTTTATCATTTAAAATATAATCCGCCAAAAAGCGAGGGTGTCTGCGATAAAGATGGGGAGGCATTAATCATCCGCGCTGATGAGAGGGAGGAAGTGGTTAAAACGAGGTTAAAAAATTATCACCAATTAACCGAGCCGATTTTGGAATTTTATCAGGAGAAAGGGGTTTATCATAAAATTAATGGCGAGCAGTCAATACTCAAGGTGAGTGAAGACATCTTAAAAATATTTAAATAGAATGATAACAATTAAAACACCGCAAGAAATAGATATTTTGAGGCAGGGCGGGCAAAAGCTGGCCGAGATTTTAGATATGGTTCTGGCACGGGTGGAGCCAGGGATAAAAGCAGAGACATTAGATAGCTATGCAGAGGCATTGATTTTAAAGGCTGGGGGTCGCCCGGCGTTTAAAGGATATGAGGGGTTTCCCGGGACATTGTGCGTTTCAGTTAATGAAGCAGTCGTGCACGGCGTGCCGCATGGCGAACTTGTTTTAAACCAGGGTGATGTGGTGGGAATTGATATTGGCATGCAATGGCCCGCTGGCAAGGGGATGTATACTGACATGGCGCGGACAGTCGGAGTGGGAGAAATTTCCAAGGAAGCTGAAAGATTAATTAAGGTGACGGAAAAATCTTTTTTTAAAGCATTAAAAGTTGTTCGGCCGGGAGCGACAGTCGGCGATATCGGACAGGCAGTCCAAAATTATGTTGAATCTCACGGCTATGCGGTGGTGAGGAGTTTAAGCGGGCATGGCATAGGCTACAAAGTGCATGAAGATCCGAAAATCCCGAATTTCGGAGAAAAGGGCAGTGGTGATATTTTAAAAGCCGGCATGGTGCTGGCTATTGAGCCAATGGTCTGCGCCGGGGATTACCAGCTTGAGGTATTAGAGGATGGCTGGACAGCAATTTCCAAAGACAGGAGTTTGACGGCTCATTATGAGAATACGGTTTTAGTCACGGATAAAGGAACGGAGATATTAACAAAATACAGTTAACAATTAACAGGGAACAGGGAATTTTTAATTTTTATATGGGCGAAGACATTAAAACAACTGGGAAAATATTAGGCATTGATTATGGGACAAAAAATATTGGGCTGGCGATTTCTGATAGTGAGCAAAGGCAGGCGTTTGTTTATAACACATTAAAGGTAAGCGGAAAATTATTCAATGAGATAAAGGATCTATGCGCTAGAGAAGAGATTGATAAAATAGTGGTCGGTTTGCCCTTGGGCATGAAAGGAGATTATACTGAAAAAACGAATGAGACGTTGTATTTTATTGAAGAGCTTGAGGCACAGACAGAAAAAATAGTGGTGGCAGAAGATGAGAGATTAACTAGTGTTGAGGCTGACAAAAGGACAAATTGGTCAGGCAGAGACGAAGAGTCAGCAAGAATAATATTGCAGCAGTATTTGGACAGAAAAAGCAATGAATAATGAATTAAGATTTATGAATTAAGAATGTTTTTATGTCAACTCTTTTCCAAATTATTATTCTAATAGTAGTGATTACTGGTTTTCTAGCCATAATTTTTATGTTATCGCGAAAATCCGGCAAGGATATGGGACAAGATGAGAAACTAAAACAGGTGCATGAGGAGATTAGCAAGATTAAAGATGAGATGAAAGGCAGTTTGGAAAAAAATTTGGAGTTTATCCAAAAGCAATCTTGGCAGACATCAAACATCGTCAAAGACGTGA
>PFHP01000062.1 GCA_002782365.1 Candidatus Kuenenbacteria bacterium CG_4_8_14_3_um_filter_39_15
TGGATAGAATTGAGGGTTTGGCGCCGGCTATTGCCATTGACCAGCGGGCAGAAATCCACAATCCGCGTTCAACAGTCGGCACAATGACGGAGATTTATGATTATCTGCGGATTTTTTTTACTAATCTTGGCAGGCCGCATTGTCCAAAATGCGGCGCGCTAATAAAAGCGCAGACCATTGAGGAGATTGCGCAAGAGGTTAGCGCTCTTTGCCGCCAAAGCCAAATTTTAATTTTGGCTCCCTTGGCGAGGAATAAAAAAGGAAGACAGCGGGAAATGCTTTTAAAAATTAAAGAAGCAAAATTTGATCAGGTAAGAATTGACGGCTATATTTGTCCGATTGAGGAGGCGTTGGAACACAACTTTGATGAAACCAAAGTTCAGACGATTGAGGTGGTAGTGGATAGAATTATGCTGGCGAACAATAGAATGGTCAGAATAGATTGCAATGAGCTAAAGAAGAACCACAAGCAAAACGATGTCTTTTATAAATTATTAACCACCGCGCTTGATTTGGGCAATGGCATTGTGATGGCTTACGATATTGAAAGACAAAAAGATTATTTAATGTCACAGCATTTAATTTGTAGCCAGTGTAAGGTGGTGATGGATAGGCTTGAGCCGGGGATGTTTTCATTTAATTCGCCGCGGGGGGCGTGTCATGCCTGCGGAGGGCTGGGGACAAGATTGGAAGTTGACCCTGATTTAGTCATGCCCAATAAAAAGCTGACTATCTTAGAAGGAGCAATTCGCCCTTGGTCAAGGCTTAGCGGCAGTGGCCAGACAACGCAGATAAAGGGCTTAGAGAAACTGGCCGCCAAATATGGTTTTTTTCTAAATACCCCGCTGCAAGATATGACTCAAGAACAGTTGGAAATAGTTTTGTACGGGGAAGGTAAGAGTAACCCGAAAGCTGACTATGAAGGGGTGGCCAATAATTTATTGAGACGTTTAAGCGAGACAAATTCAGGTTATCTTAAGTCGGAGATTGAAAAATATATGAGAGTTCAGGAGTGCAGTGTCTGCCAAGGCAAGAGATTGCAAGACAAAATACTCATGGTAAAAGTTGGCAATAAAAGTATTAGCGACGTGGCGCAAATGACATTACCCCTGGTTATTAAATTTTTAAATCAGCTGACCTTAGAAAAAAAAGAAAAAACCATAGCCCAACCATTAGTGGCAGAGATCAACAGCCGTTTGCAGCTGATAATCAATATCGGTCTTGATTATCTAACTCTTGACCGGCCAATGGTGACACTTTCCGGCGGCGAGGTGCAAAAGATACGATTGGCCACCCAAATCGGCTCAAATTTAACCGGGGTGATATATATTTTAGATGAGCCGTCAATTGGCTTGCATGAAAGGGACAATAAAAAACTGATCAAAACTCTAAGAAAACTGCAAGAGCTGGGCAACACGGTAATTGTGGTGGAGCATGACGCGACGATTATCCGGGCGGCTGACTGGGTGGTTGATATCGGGCCCGGGGCAGGCAAGCATGGCGGAGAAATTGTGGCTGAAGGCACGGCTGATGAGATAAAGAAAAACAAAAATTCTTTAACCGGCGAATATTTATGCGGCAGGAAAAAGATTGACTTTAATAAAAAGCAAAGAACAGGCAACGGCCAATATTTGGAAGTGATTGGAGCGAGCGAGTTTAATTTAAAAAATATTACTGTTAAGATTCCTTTGGGCAGATTCATATGCATTACCGGGGTGTCTGGTTCTGGCAAATCAACATTGATGATAGATATTTTATCAAGAGCGCTCAATAAATATTTTTACGGCACCAAAGATGCGCCAGGCAAACATGGGGAAATTAGGGGTTTGAGTAATATTAATAAAGTGGTGACTATTGACCAGTCGCCCATCGGCAGAACGCCCAGGTCAAATCCGGCAACTTATACCGGCGTCTTTACTTATATCCGTGAGTTGTTTGCCGCCCAGCCAGAGGCGAGAATTAAAGGATTTGACGCCGGACATTTTTCTTTTAACGCGCGCGGCGGCAGATGCGAGGCTTGCCAGGGAGATGGCGAAATTAAGATTGAGATGCATTTCTTGTCTGATATTTATGTGGAGTGCGAACAGTGCGGAGGCAAAAGATACAACAGTGAGGCGTTGGAAATATATTGGCGGGGGGAAAATATCGCTCAAGTGCTGGAGATGAATGTGGAAGAGGCATTGGAATTTTTTCAAGACGAGCCGCAGATCAAAGCCAAACTGGATATTTTGAATAAGGTGGGCCTGGGGTATATTCGTTTGGGTCAGCCGGCGCCGACATTATCCGGCGGCGAAGCGCAAAGAGTTAAGCTGGCCACGGAGCTGTCAAGGCGGGCGACTGGCAAAACCTTGTATATTTTAGATGAGCCAACCATTGGTCTGCATTTTGATGATGTCAATAAACTTCTGGGTGTTTTAAACAAACTAGCGGACATGGGGAATACCATACTGGTGATTGAACATAATTTGGATGTGATCAGGAGCGCTGATTATATAATTGACCTAGGACCTGAAGGGGGGGACAAGGGGGGAGAGATTGTGGCGACCGGCACTCCGGCTGAAGTGGCTAAAGTTAAGAACAGTTATACCGGGCAGTATTTAAGAAAGCGCGAATTAGCAGACAAATATGAATGAAATAATGATGACAATAAAATATTTTGATTTATTTAATTATCCTCTTAAAAAAGACGAGGTTTTTAAATGGCTTTTTAATTATCAAAACATAAAAACGTTAAAGTATCCAAGCGAGAACAGTCAAAAATTGTTTGACGATCTGGCTTGTTTGGTCAGAGAGGGAAAAGTGGCAGAGCGCGCTGGTTATTATTTTTTACCTTCCCGGGGCGAGATAATTAAGATAAGGGAGGAGCGGGAAAGAATATCTTTAAAAAAGATTAGCAAGGCGCAGAGGATGGCCATGATTTTAGGTTTCGTGCCGGGGGTGAAAATGATAGCCGTTGTCAGCAATTTAGGATATTTGAATGCAGACAAAGACGCGGATATTGATTTATTTATTGTGGCGGAAAAAGGAAAAATTTGGGGAGTCAGGTTTTGGTCAGTCATGCTGATGAAAATTTTAGGGCAAAGGCCAAACAAACAAGCGATTAAAGACAAGATTTGTTTGAGTTATTATGTTACTGAAGATAATTTGAATTTAGAGCAGACCACAGTGGCCGAGCCTGATATACATTTAGTTTATCTGGCGGCGCAATATTTGCCGCTTTACAGCGAGGATGAAATGTGGGAGAAATATGTGCGTCAGAACGGCTGGCTTAAAAAATATTTATTAAATTTTGAATACACTGACGAGCTAAAAAAGTTTATTATTAAACCAAGATTATTATGGCTAAAGAGAATTATTACCAGAACAGAATTGGGCTTTGAGCAGAGATTTTACAAGGAAATTCAGTTAAGAAAAATGGCGGCAGAGCTGAAGCAGGCGATGAATCAAGGGGATAAGAAAGTAATAATTAATGACCAGATGCTGAAGCTGCATTTGAATGATAGAAGAGAAGAGATTAATAAAATGATAAATAAAATTATTTAATGAATAAATTATTAAAATTGAGTAAAAAATTGCCAGAATATTTGTTTTATTTATTTGTGTTTTTATTGCCCTGGCAAACGAGGTGGATTTTTCATGACTCGTTTTATCAGGGAGAGGTTTTTGAGTACTGGAGAATGAGTTTGTATTCTTTTGATATTATTCTCATTATTTTATTATTATATTATTTAATTGCTGAATTAAAAAATTTAACAGTTAAGAAATTGAGAATATTTAATATTGCTTTATTGTCTTACTGTCTGATTGTTTTATTGTCAGTCATCTGGGCGGACGAGAAATTAATTGCCTGGTATTGGGGGGTGAGGATGTTTCTCGGTTGCGGATTATTTTATTTGATTCAGAAAATTGATTTTTCGCGTTTAAGACTGGCCATTGTGGTGGTTATCGCTGGAGCAATACAGGGACTGTTGGGCATTTGGCAGTTTTTAAATCAAAACGTCTGGCAGTCAAAGTGGCTGGGCATGGCCGGACAAAGTGCGCGGGATCTGGGCGCATCCGTGGTTGAATTCGGACTTGAGAGATGGCTGCGCGCATACGGCAGTTGGCCGCATCCCAATATTTACGGGGCGTTTTTGGTCTTATCTTTTATTGGGGTGATTTATTTAGTGACAAAAATTAAGGATAAATATCATCAATTATTTTTAGTATTTTCAAGCAGTTTTATCGCCTTGGGAATTTTATTTTCTTATTCTCGCGCGGCTTGGCTTGGGTTTGGCTTGGTGTTTATCGCCGGGATAATCTGGTTATGTAAAACAGTTAAGGATGAATGGCTTAAAAAATTTATTAAATGGCTGTGGCTTTATTTATTTTTATTATTAGTCCTGTTCACTTTGGCCACTTGGCCGATTGTCAAGACAAGGCTTCATCTGGGGGAGACAGCCAGATTGGAAACTACATCAAATATGGAAAGAGCGGCCGGCTATCGCGTGGCTAAAGAAATAATAAAAGATAATTTTTTGCTGGGAGTCGGAGTTGGCAATTATGCCAATGAATTAAAAGAGAGATACCCTGATGAAAAAGTCTGGGATATTCAGCCAGTGCACAATATCCTCCTGATTATTTTTGGGGAACTGGGCATTATAGGTTTTTTGATAGTGATATTGTTAAATTGTTATATTGTTAAATTGTTATTTAAAAAAAGAGACTGGAGTTATTTGAGCTTATTGTTTATTGTTTATTGTTTATTGTTCTTTGATCATTTTTGGTGGACATTATCTTCCGGTTTGTATGTTTTGTGGTTAGTAATGGGTTTGGTCTTTAAAGAGCATAAAGAAATTGATATAAGGTAACTAGTTGACAGATATTTTTTTATTGTTATAATATATTAATAGACTATTTAGCACTTGATAGGTCGGAGTGCTAATTATTATAAAAATTAAGCTAATATTAGTTAAATCATAAAAATATATGAATTTAAAACCGCTTAGCGATCATTTAATCGTCAAGCCGATAATAGAGGACAAAACCACCAAATCAGGCATTGTGCTGCCCGATACCGTGGATAAAGAAAAGCCAGAAACTGGCGAAGTCGTGGCAGTTGGGCCAGGCAGGGTTTTAGACAATGGCAATCGGCTGGCCATGTCAGTCAAGGTGGGTCAAAAAGTATTATTTAAAAAATATTCACCGGATGAGTTCAAAGTTGACGATGAAGATTATCTAGTTCTTTCTGAAAGCGATGTCATCGCGATTATTGAGTAAATTAGAAATTAAAAAATTATATTTATGGCTAAACAAATTTTATTTGACGAATATGCCCG
>PFHP01000057.1:0-3797 GCA_002782365.1 Candidatus Kuenenbacteria bacterium CG_4_8_14_3_um_filter_39_15
TTTTGAGGAGCCAAAAACGAAAATAACTAAAACTCCGAGAGTAATGGCTTTGAATGACCCAGGCAAAAAAATGAGTAAGGAATTAGGTGAAAAATCATACATCGCCCTGTCTGATTCAGCTGATGCGATACGGGAAAAAATATCAAAAGCAGTGACTGATACCGGCGGCAATAAAGGGAAAGTAAATGGCGGCAGAAATTTACTTGATCTGTTTACCGCGTTTGTGGACGATGAAAATATCACCGCTAAATTTGAGGAGGATTATAAAAACGGGGAATTGCAGTATTCAAAGTTAAAACCAATGCTCGCCAATGTAATTATTAATGCTTTAAAGCCGATCCAGACAAAACGAAAAGAGCTGGAAAAAAATCCTGATTATGTGAAAGAGATATTAAATAAAGGCGCGGAACAGGCAAAAATTATTGCCAGCCAAACTATAAGAGAAGTGAGAAAATTGGTGGGGCTGGAATAAAATTTTTCCGCCAAGTTTCCCTGTGAATAATCCAAGCTTGTGGAAGGCGGATCACCCGCAGGGTGATAATTTTTAATTTTTAAACTAAAACCGCTCCGACGCAAAGTCGGAGCGGTTTTAAAATAAATCCCTAATTACTAGTTACTAGTTACTAATTACTTTTAGATGCCTTACCCCCGACTATTTCAGCTACTAGATGATGAGGAACTTCCGCGTAGTGGGAAAATTCCATGGAAAATGAGACACGGCCTTGGGAAAGTGAACGAGAGGCAGTGGCATAGCCAAACATAGTTGACAATGGCACCTCGCCGTTAATGGCTTTGGCTTTGCCACGGTTGGTCATTTCCTTGATAACCGCGCGACGGGAATTAAGGTCGCCGATAATATCGCCCATATATTCCTCCGGGGTAACGACTTCAATTTTCATGATTGGTTCCAGCAACACGGCATTGGCATGCCTGGCAGCGTCTTTAAAAGCCATAATGGCCGCCATCTTAAAAGCAATTTCAGATGAATCAACTTCATGGTATGATCCATCAAACACGGTCGCTCTGACATTGGTCATGGGATAACCAGCCACCACACCGTTGGACATGGCTTCTTTCAAACCTTTGCCAATGGCTGGGATGTATTCAGCCGGGATAACTCCGCCTCTAATGGCATTAACAAATTCAAAATTTTCTTTTTTACCTGTTTTCTCATCAACCTTAACCATTGGTTCAAGACGAATAGAACAGTCGCCATACTGGCCACGGCCGCCTGATTGTTTGATATATTTACCCTGGGCTTCGGCCATTTTTTTAATGGTTTCGCGATAAGCCACCTGCGGTTTGCCGACATTGGCTTCAACTTTAAATTCACGCTTCATGCGCTCAACTAAAACTTCCAAGTGCAGTTCACCCATGCCGGCGATAATTGTTTGCAGAGTTTCATCATCAGTACTCACCCTGAAGGTTGGGTCTTCCTGGGCCAATTTTTGCAAAGCCATACCCATTTTTTCCTGGTCAGCTTTAGTTTTGGGCTCAATGGCCACTTTAATAACTGGTTCTGGGAAAATAATTTTTTCCAAAATAATAGGCTGATTTTCATCGCACAACGTATCACCGGTAGTGGTCTTTTTTAAACCAATGGCGGCGGCAATTTCTCCGGAAAAAACCTCGCTGACATCTTCCCGATGGTTGGCATGCATCCGGACAATCCGGCCGAAACGTTCTTTCTCCCTGCTTGAAGTGTTATAGACATAACTGCCTGCTTTGACTGTGCCGGAATAAACTCTAAAAAAAGTAAGCGTGCCAACAAAGGGATCAGTGGCTATTTTAAAAGCGAGAGCGGCAAAAGGTTCATTATCGTTGGCATGCCTTGCCAGCTGTTTTGATTCATCTTGAGGATCAAAACCAGCAATGGCTGAAATATCTGTTGGGGCAGGTAAATAATCATTAACTGCGTCTAACAGTGGCTGAACGGCTTGGTTACTCAAAGCGCTGCCGCAAAGAACCAAATAAATATTATTTTTTAAAGTACCTTGGCGCAGACCTGATTTAATTTCCTCTATGGTTAACTCTTGGCCGGCCAGATATTTTTCCAAAAGAGTATCATCCTGTTCAGCGGCTTTTTCAATTAACTCATGACGATATTTACTAGCTGTTTCTTGCAATTCAGCTGGGATGTCTTCTTCTGTTACTTGCTCGCCTTTAGCGCCGGCAAAACGAATGGCCTTCATTTTTAATAAATCAACAACGCCGTTAAAATTATTTTCCAAACCAATGGGAATATTATAGCGCACGGCTTTAGAGCTCAAACGGTCAAGAATTGACCGGAAGCTCATTTCATAATCAGCGCCAATTTTATCCATTTTGTTGATAAAAGCAATTCTGGGAACGTTGTATTTTTCTGCCTGGCGCCAGACAGTTTCCGATTGCGGTTCAACCCCCTGCGAGCCATCAAAGACACCAATAGCGCCATCCAAAACACGCAGTGAGCGCTCAACCTCGGCGGTAAAATCAACGTGGCCCGGCGTATCAATAATATTAAAGCGATAACCTTTCCAAAAGCAGGTGGTGGCAGCGCTGGTAATGGTGATACCGCGTTCTTTTTCTTGGTCCATCCAATCCATTTCCGCGGCACCCTCGTGGACTTCGCCAATCTTGTGTTTGCGGCCGGTGTAATATAAAATACGCTCAGTAATGGTAGTCTTACCGGCGTCAATATGGGCCATAATACCGAAATTTCTTGTTTGTTCTAGAGAATACTCTCGGGGCATAAGTTTATGGTTTGTATATAGTTTATCCTGATGAATTACCGCTAACTATCTCTTCCTTTTGGTAAATCTGGCAAAATGAGCAAAAGCCTTGTTGGCTTCAGCCATACGGCTGGTGTCTTCGCGTTTTTTAACAGCGGCACCTTCGCCTTTGGCAGCGTCCATCAGCTCTAAAGCCAGGGCTTCAGCCATGGGTTTGCCCCGTCTACCTTTAGCGGCAATAATCAACCAACGAAAAGCCAAGATTTGACGGCGGTTGTCAGCCACTGGGAATGGAATTTGATAATTGGCGCCGCCGATTCTACGGCCGCGTATTTCAAGAGAAGGGCCGACATTTCTTAAGGCTTTGTTATAAATTTCAAAAGGATCTTTTTTGGTCTGCTCGCTAATAATATCAAAAGCCCGATAGACAATTTTCTGGGCAATAGTTTTTTTGCCGCGACGCATAATATAATTAGTTAACTTGGCAATATCAAGGCGATTATATTTTGGATCGGGCTTAATCCGTCTTTTTGGGATAGCTTTACCTCTCATTGTTTTAACAATTAAATTAATTATTAAGCAGTGGCTTTGGTTTTTTTAGCCCCGCCCTTTTCTTTTTTAGCGCCGTACAGACTGCGACCTTGTTTTCTGTTTTCAACGCCCTGGGTATCGTAAACACCGCGGACAATATGGTAACGGACACCGGGCAGGTCTTTAACACGGCCGCCGCGCAAAAGAACGATGGAGTGCTCTTGCAAATTGTGGCCAACGCCTGGAATATAGGCGGTGACTTCTTCACCATTGGATAATCTGACACGGGCAATTTTTCGCAGCGCTGAATTTGGTTTTTTAGGAGTAGTGGTGGTAACTTTTAAACAAACTCCGCGTTTAAAAGGACTGCCTTTAGGTAGCTCTCTTTTGGTTCTTTTAAGGACGTTTTGGGTAATAGCCAAAGCCGGAGTTTTATCTTTTTTAGCTTTTCGTCTGCGTCCTTTTCTGATTAGTTGATTTATTGTGGCCATTTAATTTGTGTAAAAAAATATAGGCTAAAAATCTGGGGATTAATCCCCTTGATAAGCCTCTATG
>PFHP01000057.1:3875-7723 GCA_002782365.1 Candidatus Kuenenbacteria bacterium CG_4_8_14_3_um_filter_39_15
GAAAGCCGACTGGTTCTATTCCTCTTTGGATATCAATGTCTCTTAAATTAAGCCATAAGTATTCGTAGGGATCTACTTTGCCTTTGAATTTATCTGATACAATTGCGACATCAATATCACTCCAATTTCTTTGTTTATTTAATACATAGGAGCCGAAAAGATATGCCTTTTTTATAGGCACCTTTTTATCTTTTTTTAGATAAGTTATATAATCCCGAACAAATTTTTTAGCTAGCTCTGTTGTAGTTTTTTTAATAACCATAAACGGATTTTATTGCATTCTTGATAATATTTTTCAGTAAAATCTTTAGTGGCTCTTTTGTAAAATCTGAACTTATAATCATGGTATCTTGACCTGATATTAAAAGTAGTAACAATTTTTAATAAATTTTTCTGCTCTGCGCTTAATTCTAATTTAGCAATCTCCGCCAATCTGATCAAATTGTGGATATATGGAGCTTCTTTTTTAATTTTTTGGCAGACCAAGCTTTTAAGTAAACACTCTAGAACAAGATGACAGAAAAACAAACAATCACTATATTTTCCAGATTGTTTCAGGGCTTTGGCTGTTTCCCATTTAATTTGCGCATTCTTATGCCAATAATTTACTAGTTGTTTTACACTAAAATTAGCCATAAAAAAATATAAAAAATAAATATTCCGTATTTTTTAAGTATATATAATTTTTTAATAATATTCAATCTTGACAGATAATATATAATATGCTATTATAATTTGAATTGGTATGGTGATTAAACTTGGACAGATAGCAGTTTGAAAACTGAATATTTATCCAGCACTAAGTTTTTGCCGTAAATTAAAAGACCATTATGTTAGCCTTTATAATTTTTAACTATTTTCAACTAAAATAATTTATTTTAGTTTATTAAATTCCTCAATCTTTATGCCAATATCTTCAGTAACAATTTTATGTAACAAACCACGACTAATATCTTCGGAAGAGTGTAAAGGAATAAGCGTGGTGCGGCCATCCGGATGTCCATAAAAAGCATGACTGCCTTTTTGCCGAACTAATTCAAAGCCCAAATCATTCAAAATACGCTGCAGTTTTTTAGAACTGATTGGAGTTAGGCGACTCATATTCGTATGGCCAAATCTTCAACAGCCAAAAAACTCGGTTCTCGCTTAGCCAGCAAATGCTTTAGCTGATCTTTGTCCCTCATAACTTCCAGATAAAGGCCGGCCGCCTGTTGGATTCTTTCAACTACCTTTTCATATGTTTTGGCTTGAGTATGGCAACCCGACAAAGAAGGTACTGAAGCAATATAAATCCCATCTTCATCTTTTTCAATAATAACGCGAATTTGTTTGGTAAAGTTATATGGCATATTTATAAATTTATTGATAATTGATAGTGGAATTAAGTATAGCATATATATAAATTTAAGCAATTCGAACAATGGCAAAAACTTAGCGCTGGATAAACACTCCTTCTCGCATCTTTCCGCATTAGCGGAACTAATTAGCCGATAAAGTTAATTAGTTGTCGTTCTTTCCAAGAACGACAGAGATGGTGAAAAAGTAATGATGAAATTTTTTAAGAGGAAATTAATTTTTCCTTTCTCAAAATAAAAAACCAAACCAGCTCCTTAGCACTAATTTGGTTTTTATAAAATTAATAAGATATAAATCTATAGATCCAACGGTGGTGGCCAACAGTCAGAAAAAGGATTTTATTTTTCTCCAAAAAACGAAAAATAATGCGATAGCTTTTGTCAATGCGAAAACT
Organism: Candidatus Kuenenbacteria bacterium CG_4_8_14_3_um_filter_39_15; assembly: GCA_002782365.1. Taxonomy (GTDB): domain Bacteria; phylum Patescibacteriota; class Patescibacteriia; order UBA2196; family GWA2-42-15; genus 2-02-FULL-39-13. Next base: position 5,626 of record PFHP01000057.1, read on the forward strand.
CCAAACCTGTTTATTTTTGGGTTCTAGTTTTTCTGTGCGGAGTGAGGGATAAAACGGGTTAAGACGAAAAAAATTTTCCTGCTTCGCGGCCTTTTTTTGGATATCAACTGGCAATGCGACATAATTTTTCTTAAATTCTTCAGTGACCAGAATTTGCCACATAAGATTGAGATTATTTTGTTAAATCCCGCAAAGAATTAATTTTCTTTATTCTCCCTTTTTTATAATCTTCTTCTGCTCTATCTAAACTAGCTAAAAAATCCTGGCTAAAAAAACCAAAATCAGCCGCTAATTTTTCAAATTGATGAGCATCAAGCTCTATTAAAACCTTGTGCGGCTTAAGGCCGGTATTGATAGAAATAGTTGCACTGGACATAATATTTTTGTTATTAATCATTAATGATTCTATTGTAACATGATTAAATCTAAAAATCAAATTAGTGCTAAGGAGCACAAAAAAACAAATCTCTCCTTTCCGCAGTCAGTCCTGCTCTCGCAGCGGACTGACCAAGAAAGCGTAAATTTTTTTAATGAGGAAAATTTGTTTTGCCATTTTAAAAACAAAAAATGAAAATCCCCGGCACTGATTTAAGTTCAAATAAAATTTATAGGCCGGAGGGCGGCGGAGTCGAACCGCATACACCTCGCAGTGTACCTTTTGCGTATCAGACAAAGATCCACCCAGTGGATTTCACCCTCCCCGCTACCTCCGGTAAAACAATTATATCATAAACAAAAACAATCCCCCAGTTTCAACTGGAGAATTGTTATTGCCATATCGGTACATCTAAGATGTATGCGACTTTGTCTGATACTTGTTGATAATATAGCATTACGATATAACAATGTCAAGGTATATTATCCACAGATCATAATTTTCATAATCTTGAACTCAAATTAGTGTCGGGGAGACATAAAATCACTCCTTTCCGAAATCAGCCCGCCTCTTTAGCAGACTGACCAAGAAAGCGTAAAAATTTTCTAACTCATCGTCATTGCGAGCGATCCACTCACCTTTTGAAAAAAAGGTGAGGGAGAGCGTAGCAATCTCGTTTTTATATAATTTTGTAAATAATTGTAGATGGAAAATAAAAAATTACGCTTGAAAAGCGGAAAGGAGTTGAAATGAAAAGATTTTTGGGAATTATCTTAGTGGCGGCCAGTCTGCTTGGTCTGACCAAGGCCGTTTTCTGGCCCCAAGGTCTAGGTTGGATTGGCCAAATCCTAAACCAGGCCTGGCCGGCTTGGATAATACTGTTAGTAGGGGGTGTTCTTATACTCCTTACTTCTACCCGCTACTGGGGTGGCGGAACAGTTGCGCCAGAACCGGAAATCAAGGAACTACCACCCACAGTAATAAAAAAAAGTGGGAAGCGGCGGAAAGTTCCCACTGGTTACCTCCTGGCCGGCCTAGCCGCCCTATTGGGTTTGGCTGGACTAGTAGGATTGGTGCGTGAACGCCACGCTCTCTACGTCCCCTTATTCCTTACCACCTATGGTCTGACTCGTTGGTCTGGAATTCTGTTCGAGGAACATCGGGTAGTGGCGGTAATGCGGGATTGGAAACTCAAAAAAGGTGAGCAAAAAACTCACCTCGCCAAATTCAGCCAAAAAACCCGTCGGTTCATCGCCTTTGACTGGCTGGCTATTTTCGCCGCCATCATCTGGCTGATGTGGCTCACACACGCTTTATTTGGAAAGGGGGTGTGAGAAATGTATAATCCTCGAAGACAGCAACGACATGGAGGGAAACCCCCTCGCCAGCAAATCCGTTTGGATGTGGGTAAACCACAAAAAGACGGGGAGATTTACAATGTAACGGCTACCGCTTTTTTGTCCGAGGGAACAAAACCTCTCACTAACAGGTCAGTAGTTTTCTATCTTGATGGCACTGTCGTGGCAGAGGTTAATACGGATGAAAATGGTAACGCCACTCATCAGTTCAGCAATTTGGGGGCTGGTAAATCTGTTCAGCTTATTGTCCAGAAAAAAGGCGACACGGCTCGCCAGTCACGCTTCTTGAATGTACCAGAAGAGAAAGAAAAAAAGGAAGAACTTCCTGAGCTTTCTCTCAAAGCCCGCACTGAACTGCAAGCTG
>PFHP01000057.1:7731-9007 GCA_002782365.1 Candidatus Kuenenbacteria bacterium CG_4_8_14_3_um_filter_39_15
AATGTTTTGAAATATTGTGCCTCATCTACACGCACTATTCAAATATTCGTTAGCTGGCTTGAAAATCTACCTGATGACCTTCGGGTTGATGTGATTTCAGTGCTGGCTGAACTGGCACAGAAAAGTAAAGATGATGCCGCTAAATTGATCTGCGACATGGCCACAATGAATGACGATAATCAGAGAACTAACTTTGCACAAAACTCTGGTTTGATTCGTCCTCTTGATGCGGCGATGATTGTCCAGTTCAATGGGTGGCTGGATGAATTTAAAAAAGCTCATGGCGATCAAGCAGCGGATGTTATTTACCGCTGGACTAATACTTTAACGGCTCAACAATACCGTCTGCTTGTCCGTCGTGTTACGTCTTGGACCAAAAAACGGGCAGTTGGTGTCTTGCAGGAAATTGCTTCTAAAAAAAGTAATCGCCTCAAAACCCAGACTGCCTATGTTCGTGGACTAATCGGAAAGTGAGGTCATTATGAATATACTCGGAATTACAGGCAAAGGGTTATCCGGTCTCACAAAAGAAGTTTACAATTTTTTACGTGAGGTCGGGGCTGGGGTAGTAGGACGTGAGTTAGTAAAAAAGGGGGGAGAAAGGTTGGTGGAAGGGATCACTGACCCGAAAAAGCTCCGCCAGCGGTTTATGCGCTGCTTGGCAACTCTGGAGTCTCCGCAAGGTGACAATCTCCGGGCCTGGCACAAACGCACCCGTCCACGTATCAAAGATGATGCCACGGGGAAGTGGATACCTAACCCCAAACGGCGGCTACTGGTTGGCGGCAAGAAGATCGCCGAAAACATTTTTATTAAACTCCTAGTGGAAATTGAAGGACCAGACCGCCAGCTCGTGGATCTGATGCGATTGTTGGATCAACTCCCAGAGGACCAGTTCTGCGACTATCTTGATGGTCTGTGGAATAATGTCATTTCCCAGACTATTGACGGATTCGCAGTTTGGTTTTTGGAGAAAAAAGGATTTGTCGTGGAAAAAATTAACAAAACGACTCTTAAAATCAAAAAGAGGGTCAAGAAAGTCAAGCGACAAATCCTCCCACTGGTAACCACCGCTCATGAAACGGTCAAACGCCAGGTGGATGAGATGACGCGCCGACTTAATGAGAAGGCGGGAGAAATGGAAATCCATAACGCCATTAACCAAGCAAGGAGGTGGTAACCATGGCAACAGATAAAAAACATTGGTATAAACGATTCCCGGGTTGGGCGATCGGGTATATTGCCGTGGTCGCCTTCTTGTTCGGGACCGGGCCAG
>PFHP01000048.1 GCA_002782365.1 Candidatus Kuenenbacteria bacterium CG_4_8_14_3_um_filter_39_15
TAAATTGGCAAAAACCTTATAAAATCTTTGTTTAAGACTGGTAGTTTCCATAACCTTATAATACCAAGAAGAACGGTTTATTACAAACTCCCGCTTGCTATCTTCTCCAAATCCGCGTTGGTAATCCCCAACGCCAATTTCTGAAACAAACTCATTAAATTCGCCCAAGTAACTTCCCATTTCTTGCCATCAAAATCCACATACCAAATCCGTCCTTTATCTTCAACTTGTAATAATAACTTACCTTTAAGCCGATTACCGATTGATGAATTATAGTTTTCGTCATTAAGCGGGATTTTATTTAAATCACTATTGGTAATGCCAAGGGCAAAATTTTGGAATAAAGGCAAGGCATTGGCAAAAGTAACTTCAGATTTTTGAGCGTCATCAGGATTAACATACCAAATCCTGCCACGGTCTTCAACTTGCAAAAGCAATTTGCCCCTTAGACGGCTGGATAGTTTTATGTCAATATTTGCCGCCGATTTTTGTTCATTTTTGGTATCGTCGCCAATCTCATCTCCCGAGACAAATAACCCTAAAGAATCAAGCTGGCCTAGATCCATATCTTCCAACAAGGCAGAAACTCTGGAGTAGTTATTATTGTTGCTGTTATAATTATAGGCGATAGAATTATTAAGCCAGCTATTTACTTTATTAACAGATAATAAATAACCCATTGAATTTAAACTACCCTTGACCACAGCGGTTGGAATGCCAATAAATGCGCCGTTTTTTAAATACGCACCACCACCAGAATTGCCGTGTTCAATCACAGCAGTTGTTTTTAAATAATCACCGTCAATACCACTGAAATCACCGCTGGTATAAGTAATTTTTGTGCCAAATTTTGCTGGATAGCCGTAAGTGGTAAGTATCTCACCCAGCTTAATATTACTGCTATTGCTTTGAGAAATATTCACCGAAGCTAAAGTTTTATTGCTTGGATTTCTTAATTTCAAAACCGCCACATCGGCATCGCTGGAAATTTTATAAATATCAGCAATTTGTCTGTCGCCAAAATACGGTTCATCATCATAATCATCTATAAAACCGACTAAACAACCAGCCGTGCCGTCAATAACATGTTTGTTGGTTAAAATTAAACCGGTTGAGTTAATAATTGTGCCAGATCCCTGACTGGCCATTGTGCTGCTTACTGGACAAACTAATTTTACCGTTGCTTTAATAATTGTGTCTTGATTAGAAATTCCTAAATCTTCCGACGGTGTTTGTTGTTTGGGTTGGTTTGGAGCTTCACAGTATTGCGATGTTGCCGGCGATGCGGTTTCAGCTGACGAACAATCAAAAGTTTTATTGCAACTTCTGGCTTGGATTCCTTGCGGTGAGCAAGTTCCCCAATTACCACATTGCCAAGTGTCGGCAGAACAGGCTGGGGTGTAAGAACAGGATTGAGTGATTGCCGGTGATTGTGCTCCACCTTCACAATTTGATGTTTTACTACAACTTCTTGTTTGGGAACCACTTGACGAACAATCGCTCCACAAACTACAAGACCAACTATAATAGGAGCATTTTGGTACAAAGGCGCAAGATTGAGAAGTGGCTGGTCGTGTACTTGCTTCTGAATCACAAACTATTTTTGTGGGGCAACTTCTAGTCTGAATAGTTTCAAAACCCTTTGAAGTAAGCTTATATTCACAAGCACTCCATTCGGTACAATTATAATCATCTAAGGTACAAATGGGATTTGATGGAACACAATTTACAGTATTAGAGGTAGATGGCATTGGCGTGTTTAGAGATTCACAACCAGTTGGTTTTACACAAGTTCTTATCTTGGTCATTGTGCCTGATTCAGGACATCTTGGACTGCTCCACTCAGTACATTGCCAATCACAAGCCTCGTGGACAGTAAAATACGGACTAAATGTTTCATGTTGACCACCCCTAGTATCAGTATATCGTAGGCTAACCCGACCCTGACCAGCCTTTGAAGAACTATCAAACTTTAGTGTAATTTTCGTATCTGAAGTATAAATTATTTCTGCAGTACCACCAGTACCACTAATACTTTTTCTTGACCATTTTTCTATTTCGGAAGCAGTCGCATTATTAAAATTCTGTCCAATAATATCAATAGTATTTTGACCAGCCTCATTTATTCTCGCTGTTGTTGGGGAAACAGACGTAATTGTAGGAGCTGGAATTTCTTCACAATTGGGCGTTTTACAAACTTCAAATGGAAAATCATAAAAACACGTTGTGTTACAATCAAAACACAAATAATTTGTTCCAAGGGGAGCTTCAGTAATTGTTACCCAAGCCGATGTTTCTGTAGTTCCACCGCCTCCTTGTGTTGTACAATTTGTGCTTAATCTATCCCAGGTGGGAAAATTTTCGCCAGTTAATGTAATTGAATCTCCAATCTGTATTTGTGTTGGGCTAATAGAAAATGCCTTGGGTATACCTTCTGCCTCAGAATATTCAATATTAAATAATCCAAAAACAAAAATAAAAATTACTAAAATTGTAAGTTGTTTTTTCATAATATAAAATTTAATTAATAATTTTTATGATTGTTTAGCTCTATAAATTTTTATTGACTGAATTAATAGGGTGCCTATATCACCTTTTAATTCTTGGGCAAACGGAAGACCTTCTTTTTCTTTGTATTTCATAGGACCATAATTATATGCTGTTTGTAATTGTTTAGTGCTGGGATAGCGAAGCGACTGATAAAAATCTTGGATATCTTTAATTTTAGGATTTATTTTTATAAAATCTTGAATAATTGATGGGGTGTCTTGGTTTAGATAAGAATATTTTTTAATTATGTTTACTAATTCTGAATTGTTTTTATAATTTTCTTTTACTTTATTATACAAATCTTCAAGATTATGGTTAAGATCTAAAGTATTAATATAAGTATTATCTGCAAGAAAAAGAAAACATTTGCTTAAAAGCTCTAAACCATGAAAGAATAAAAATAATGCGGGTATAATTATTTTAAAATCACTCCATTTTGTGGCCTCGGAGTACTTATTCCACATTTTATCTTCACTATTAAATTCTTTGCCATCAAATACAAGTGCCCACTGATTACCATTTTTTATCATTTGCTCAAGAATATTTCCCGCTGTGTTCAGGTATATTTGTGAAAGGGTTAGAAAAGATGAATTTATAATTTGTGTATTATTGGACATAAAATTTATTTAAATTTCTATACCTTCATCTTACCACAAATCACTCTAAAAAATCAATCAAAAAATGCCTTTTGCCGGCTGGCAATCCCTGGCGGCGCTGCCACTATTTTATTTATTTCAACCTCTTTACGCTCTTTAATATTTTTCTCCCGTTCGCCGCGACTTTTCTTTTCACTTTTCTAACATCTTCTGCGGCTGGTAATTGCTCCGGTTCTATGCCCCTGTCATTTAATAATTTTCTGACTCCCTCATTATTTTTTACATGTTCAAAAGTAATGGGAGTCTCGCCTTGCAGTGTTTGGTCTTTTTTTACGTTAAAACCGGTAATTTCATTAGCCAAGTCCTTGGCTTTAATAGTTACGCTTGGCAAAAAATCAGCCAGTGGTCTTTTGTTCGGCACGCCTAGTTTATTTTTCATGTCTTGCGTGGAATATCCGCCAAATAAAGCTGAATCGCCTTTGCTTCTAATTCTGGCAAATCCCTGTCCGTCAACGCCTCGTTCAAATAAAATACCGGACAATGTCTTTTCGGAAATGGAAAGTTTTTCTCTTGATTGCAACCGTTCCCATTCTGCCAATCTTTGCTCCACAACCTCTTGCTTTCTGGTTTGAACGGCAAAATAGGTCATGGCAAAAGCAATCTCATCTTTTCTCGGATCGCCATTTTGGGCTATCAAATAACAAGCATAGCGCGTGAGCATAATATCTGGTATCTCTTTGCTCGCGTTTTTTGGCATCTGGATCGTTTTGTTGGCATCAACAAAATGATCAGAAACCTTTTGTTTAGCCATTTCATAGGCAATCTTTGCTTTAGCAATAGCCGCATTAAAATTTCTCCATTCATCATAGCCAAGTAAGCCCTGTAATTCTCTGGCATACCAAAATTCCACTCCATCATTTTTGTGAGCGCAATCTTCAAAATTTTTATGTAATCTGCTTATAATTTGTTTTTCCATATCTTATATTTACATCCTACCACAAATCGCCCTAAAAAATCACCCAAAAAAAGCCTTTTGCCAGCTGGCAACCCATTGCGGCACGGCTGATTTTTGGGTTATTAAAACCCTTGTGGATAATTCCATTTGACAAGGTTTAACCAAGCGTGCTATACTTAAATTACTAAACGTGGAGCGGATATTTCGTATGTCCGCTCTTTTTACTTTTCCTCAAATCTAATAATACTTTCCAAACGAGTAAAATCCCTGAATTTACTCCCAGCAAACTGGCGAATTTCTCGCGCCGCGCGCGGTCCGCGAGCCAAAATTATCACTTCTTTGCCACCATCTTTTAGATATTTTAAAACCGGTAAAAAATCTCCATCGCCAGACAAAACAATTACTTGCTCAAAGTTATTTTCTTCTTTCATTAAGTAAAAACACATCTCTACATCGCAATTAGCTTTGCGTCTGGTTGTTCCATCTTCCTGCTCATACATTTTAACCGGTTTCAAGTGCATCTCATAACCAAAATTTTTTAATTTTAGGTAAAATCGCACGCGTTGCAAATGCCTACTAACTAAAAGCAATTTGGCTTCGTTCAATTTTTTCCCCTGCTCTTTAATTTTTTCAACCAAATATTTTTCCAATTCTTCAATCGGCACTGTTTCGTTTTTAAGATAATCAAACTTAAAATCATAAATTTCCACACCGCCAAAATACAACACCTTTTCTGCGCCATATTTTTCTTTAAGATAACCAATCAATTTTCTATAGTCAATCTTCCAACTCAAACTTTTCTCTCCGCCGTAAAACAAATTGGAAGCGTCAATAAAAGCGATTGTTTTCATAATTTTATTTCTTTTATCTTACACTTCATCCTACCACAAATCGCCCTAAAAAATCAACCAAAAAAGGCTTGCCGCCTGGTAAAGTCAAAAATTTCCCTGGTGGATTTTATGCTAATAATCTTAACCTATCCACAACACCCTGGCCGAATTTATCCGCTAAACGA
>PFHP01000049.1 GCA_002782365.1 Candidatus Kuenenbacteria bacterium CG_4_8_14_3_um_filter_39_15
AAAATTTAAAATTTTTTATCTTAAATCATATTAACTTATTAACTTAAATTAGTGCGCTTGTATCTCCAAGGGGTAGGCCCAATTCTTTGGCTTTTAAGACGCGGCGCATGATTTTGCCGCTTCTGGTTTTGGGAAGTTTGTCCGTAAAGGCGATGGCGCCGATCACGGCCACTGGCCCGATAGTCTGGCGGACTGTGTGTCTAAGCTCTTCCTGAAGTTTGTCGCTGGGTTTAATGCCTTGTTTTAAAACAACGAAAGCTTTGATTGATTCGCCTTTGACCGGGTCAGGCAGACCGATGACGGCTGCTTCAACCACAGCCGGGTGATGAGCAAAAGCGCTTTCAATTTCCGCCGTGCCCAAGCGATGGCCGGCGATTTTTAAGACATCGTCAGTTCTGCCCTGAATCCAGTAGTAGCCGTCTTTGTCTTTAAAAGCGACATCGCCGGTAAAATAGACGGCTTTAATTTTTTGCCAATAGGTTTTTACGTAACGTTCGGGATTATTAAAAATGGTTCTGATCATGCTCGGCCATTGGTTCTTGATGACCAGATAGCCGCCCTTGCCATAAGGCACTGGTTTGCCTTTTTTATCCACAACGTCCGCGACGATTCCCGGGAAAGGTTTGCCCGTGCTGCCGGCTTTAAGAGGCGCGCAAGGCAGGGGAGTAATCATCTGGGCGCCAGTTTCAGTTTGCCACCAGGTGTCCATAATCGGGCAGCGGTTTTTACCCACATATTTATGGAACCATTTCCAGGCCGCTGGATTAATTGGCTCGCCGACGGAGCCGAGAATCCGGAGGCTTTTCATTTGATGTTTTTGCGGCCAGGCATTGCCATATTTCATCATTAGCCTGATGAGCGTCGGGGCGGTATAAAGCACGTTGACTTTGTATTTTTCAACCAGGCGCCAAATTCTGTCTGGCCGGGGCACATCCGGCACGCCTTCATACATCAGCGTGGTAATGCCGGCCATTAATGGGCCGTAGATAATGTAGCTATGGCCGGTAATCCAGCCGGGATCGGCCGTGCACCAGAAAACCTCATTGCCCCGCAAGTCAAAAACCCATTTTATGGTGCGCAGCACCTGGACAGCATAGCCGCCATGAACATGGATAACTCCCTTGGGTTTTGAAGTCGTGCCGGAGGTATAGAGCACAAACGCCGGATCTTCCGCACTCATGACCGCGCATTTGGCTTCGACCGGCTGGTTTTTTATCAGTTCATGATACCAGATATCGCGCCGGCGGTTGAATTTTATTTTTTGCCCGTTATTTTTAACGACGACGACTTTTTTCACTCTGGGGCAGTTTTTTACCGCTCTATCCGCTATGGATTTAAGGTCAACCACTTTGCCGCGGCGGAAAGATCCGTCAGCGGTTACGAGGATTTTAGCTTTGGCGTCTTTAATTCTTTCTTCCAGGGCTTTGGCCGAATAGCCGGCGTAAACCACAGAGTGGATGGCGCCGAGTTTGGCGCAGGCCAAAAGGGCGATGGCGGTTTCCGGGATATTCGGCAAATAAACGGCCACGCGGTCGCCTTTTTTAACCCCCAGTTTTTTTAAGCCGTTCACCAGCTGGTTGACTTCATGATAAAGTTCAAGATAAGAGTAGCGGCGGCTGCGGCCGGATTCATCTTCCCAAAAAATGGCGGTTTTGTTGGCCACCGGCGTGCCGATATGGCGGTCAAGGGCATTATAGGCCAAATTAGTTTTAGCGCCCGCAAACCATTGATAGAATGGTTTATGAGAATCATCAAAGACTTTATCCCATTTTTTAAACCAGTGAATGTCATTGGCCGCTTCAGCCCAGAATTTGACGGGATTTCTGCGGGCTTTTTTGAGCATACCCTGATAGTCTTTGACCCGGGCGGTTTTTAAGATTGCGCGGCTGGGCTGATAAAGTTTTTGGTTTTGCACGAGAACCTCGGTCATTTCGCGGGATGTTTGGTGCATAAAATAAAAATTAAATATTAAATATTAAAATATTTTAAGGCCTGTTGTTATTTTAGCATTTTTTTGAATAAAACAAAAATAGTTTATTCCCCTTTAATTTTGCGCATTTTAACTATTTTATGATAGACTATGATTATGAATATGAAATGGAAAATAGCTGAAAAAATTGATCAGGATTTTAAGGATAAATTCCCGGAGATTAATGCGGTGGTTTTACAGCTGCTCTACAATCGTGGTTTAAGAGACCAGGATGGTATTGACCGGTTTTTGGGACCTGATTATTTGGCCGATCAGCATGACCCCTATGAATTTAATCAAATGAAAAAAGCAGTGCAGCTGATTGGCGAGGCAATAGACAGCAGGGGCAAGATTGTGATTTACGGCGATTATGACGCTGACGGCGTGAGCGCCAGCGCCTTAATGTATTTGGTTTTAAAACGTCTTGGAGCAAGCGATGTCCGGGTATACATTCCCAGCAGGCTGAACGGCGAGGGATATGGCATGAATGCCAACGCCGTCAAGGAATTAATTAAAGCTAACACTCATTTAATCATTACAGTTGATTGCGGCATTACTGCCATCGCCGAAGTGAAAACGGCGCAAGCGGCCGGCATAAAAGTGGTGATTACCGACCATCATTTGCCAGGGAATGAATTGCCCGGCGCCGATGCGCTGATTGTGCCTACGGTGAAAAATGAGCAGTACCCTTTTAAAAAATTAGCCGGCGTGGGCGTGGCTTTTAAATTGGCGCAGGCGCTTTTAAGATCAGATAAAAGTCAAAATAATGAGTCATTTGAAAAGTGGCTGCTTGATCTGGTGGCCATCGGCACAGTGGCTGATATCGTGCCGTTGCTCGGTGAGAATAGAACTCTGGTTAAATGGGGACTCTTGGTTTTAAACAAAACACAGCGCCTCGGGCTAAGGGAATTAATCGCCGGCGCGGCAATCAAAGGGCAATTGGGCACATACAGTATTGGTTATCAGCTGGCGCCCAGGATTAATGCCGCTGGCAGGATGGATCATGCCAATACTGCTTATCAGCTTTTAATTACCGATAATGAGGCAGAAGCGCTGGCCATTGCCAATGATTTAAATCAGAAAAATTATGGCAGGCAGAAGGCAACCGATGAGATGATAAAAATATCACTGGAGCAGATTGGCCAGCCGACGGATGACGATAAAATATTATTTAGCCAGTATGATGGCTGGTCAGCCGGATTGGTCGGGCTGGCGGCTGGCAAACTGGCTGACAAATTCCATCGACCGGCAATAGTCTTTGGTAAATTAGGAGATAAGTACGTTGGCTCTGGCAGAAGCATAGAGGAGTTTAATATTATGGCAGGCTTGGAGCAATGCGCGGCATATTTGGCAGAATTTGGCGGGCATGAACAGGCGTGCGGCCTGACCATTGTCGGGGCGGACAATTATGAAAAATTCATCAAGCAGATGGAAAAGGTGGTTGCTAAAAAATTAACTGGAGTCGCCTTAATCCCCAGTTTGGAAATTGAGGCGGTGATTAAATTAAACCAGGCCAATTGGGATTTAATTGACAGTCTGGAAAAATTTGAGCCATTCGGCCAGGGCAATCAGCAGCCGGTGTTTTTGACTCAAGACATGGAAGTGCTAGATAAAGCAGTGATCGGCAGCAGCGGTCAGCATTTAAGGTTCAGCTTAAAAGATGATTCAGTTGAGAGCGGTAAAAAGTTTTTGGCATTTAATCAAGCGGCCGAGTGCGTTCACATCAATTTGGGGGATAAAGTGGAGGCGGTTTATAAAATAAGTATTAATGAATGGAATGGCAATCGGGAAATAGAGTTTAAGGTAGTGGATTTGAGAAAGGTTGAGTAGAATTTTAAATTTTAAATTATAAATTTTAAATGAATTTTAAATGCTTTAATTTTAAAATTTATTAATTGAGATTTGATTTAAAATTTAAAATTTGTAATTTAAAATTAATAAGGCGATTATATGAAAAAGCTCAAAATATATACAGACGGTGGTGCCCGCGGCAATCCCGGTCCGGCCGGTTGCGGAGTTGTTATAATAGATGAAAATAATAAAATCGTCGCCCGGTATAAAAAATATCTGGGCGAACAAACAAATAATTTTGCCGAGTACTCGGCAGTGATTTTAGCTTTGGCGGAAGCCAAAAAAATGCCTCTCTGCCAGGGATTAGAAATAGAAGTCTTGATGGATTCTGAATTGGCAGTCAAGCAGTTGAACAGAGAATACAAAGTGAAGAATCAGGAGTTGGCAAAGTTATTTGTTAAAATATATAATTTACAACACTCATTTAAACGAGTCAGTTTTTCTCATGTGCCCAGAGAGATGAATAGGCAAGCAGACTTGTTAGTCAATCAAGTCATAGATGAGGCAATGAAATAATGCGCTAGTCTAGGGCTGATAATTTTTCTCTCTTCAAGAGATCCCTCGCAGAGTGATAAGTATTAATATTGCCAGTGATGAATTGGTGATATTTTTTTTAGCCAAAATTAGCCATTTAACTTTGTCTTGACAAAATTTATTAAAAGTGCTATAATGTAATAATTGGAAATTAATAAATTGACCTTACGCAAATTCCCACTTGTCATTCCGAGGAAGTCTCCCATAGGGAGACGACCGAAGAATCTCTCGCGTATGCGAGATATCTGGCATGCGCCAGAGATCCCTCTCCCGCGGTCGCGGGATCAGGATGACAGGATTGGATGATATTTTCTGCTATTTGCGTAACACCAATTAATCAATAAAAATTAAAAGCAACCAAAGAAAATTTTTTAGGATAAATAAAGAATTAATTTTGGCTAATATTAAACAGAAAGAAGAAAAACTATTGACTTTTATCTTGAAGTATGCTATGATTATGGAAGAAAAAGAAAGAACATTAAAGCAATAAGCAATAAGCAATAAGCAATAAGCAATAAGCAATAAGCAATAAGCAATAAGCAAGAGAATATTACTCAGCAAAGACAGGAAGTTAAAGCAAACAGGCATTTGAGCCATAACTTTCTATCTTTGCCGGGCAAAAAGATAAATGAAGTCCGGACAAAATAAAGATTGTTTTTTTCAATTCAATATAAATCAAACCCCCCAATCAAAAGGAGGTTAATGAGGTTGGGAAAAATTAACGATAAAAACGATAAAAAAGGAGAACCTTAGCATGAAAAAGTTTTTATTTTTTATGGTCGTTTTGATGGCAATGGCCGCGGTGGGGTCGATATTTGCGCAGGCCCGACCAGAGGTGGAGTTAATTGCCCC
>PFHP01000023.1 GCA_002782365.1 Candidatus Kuenenbacteria bacterium CG_4_8_14_3_um_filter_39_15
TGGCGATGGTCAGGCCATAACCGTCAGCCGGGGAAGATGTGGCAAAACCATAATGGCCTTTTTGCGTATCAATTAGAAAATGATAATTATTATTTGTATCAAGAATCGCTAAAGCAGAAGTTGAAGCAGTTTGCATCCATAATCCGCCGCGAGTAAAAATATCGCCGTCTGACGCAATTGAAAAATATCTTGTGCCAGCCGCTTGAAAATCCAAAAAATTGCCGGAAAAACTTTGCGGATTGGCTGCAATAAATGTGCCTGAAGCCGAGCCAGAACTCATGGGATCAACGGTCAATTGCAATAAAGCAATGGTTGACGATGCGGCCGGAACAGAATCAAACCTAAAAACAGAACCAGCGCCGGTCTGATTAAAAATTGCCAGTGGCGCTGTTGATGAAGCAGTTGCTGAAATAATACTATGGGTTGAAGAGGCATTCTGAAAAGTCAAAACTCCCTCATTAGAAAGCGACAAAACACTTGCGTCATTTCTCTGCCAATCAAAAATTCCTCCACTGCCCATCTGGTCAAATTTCACCAAATAATCAGTGGAAGAACTTTTAATGTCTAAAATATTTTCCGTGGTGGAAGCCGTGATGTTAAAAACATCAACCGCAGTGGAAGTGGAAATATTAAATGGATCTAAAAGAGTAAGCTCTGGCGTGTTAGTGGCTGATGTTAAATCAAAGGTCAAATTGCCTTTATTATCAACCGAGGATTGCCATTGGTGGTCAGTGTCATAGCGGACGGTTAATTGCGGCGTAGAAGTTGCTTCAACTAACATTGTGCCTGAATGCGAAGCAGTGCCGGCCGTGATGATATTGCCGTCTTTGTCTACTTTAAATTTAGAAACATCAGCCACTTGAAAATTAATAAAATCTCCACTAAAAGTTGTCTGATTGGCGCCAATAAACGTGCCGTTGGCCGAACCGCTGGAAATCTTATTCGCGCCCAATGTTAAAAGCGCGTCAGTGGCGCTGGCCAAAGGCGAGACCGCCACCCAAACCGCCGGGTCAGTGGTCGTGGCTGAATCCACTTTTAATGATCCGTCAATTTCTAAGTCATCAGAAAAATATCCGTCGCCGACAGCCAATGCCCAATTTGGCGTGCCTGACCCAACTGACAAATAGCCGCTTGAAGAAAGATTAGCGGCTGATACTCCGCTTGAAACAGCAAGCCCGGCCTGCATCACAACACTGCTTTGAAAAGTGGCCGAATCTGTGACTACAAGATCTTCAAGAGTCGCCAGATCTGTCACAGATAGACTATCAAAACCGCCGTATCTGGCAGAGAAGGCCGAGCCAGCGCCATCCTTAGCTGTCGCGCCTGGCGCGCCGACATTATAGATATTAGTCGCACTGCTCCCGCTTCCTTGACCAGTTGACCCTGCTAGTCCTGGCAAACCCCTCTCGCCTCTTTCACCTTTTTCACCCTGTTCACCCTGTGGCCCCGGCGCTCCTGCTAAACCAGCCTGTCCAGCTTCTCCTTTTTTAATGACAATTTGTTTTCCATCCAGATAAATAATCTGCCCGCTGCCAGCGGCTGATTTGCCAAAGATTATTCTATCGGTTGTATACTGGCTATACTTTGGTTGAATATTTAAAAAGCTCAACAACTTTAAATAACCATCACCCAATCTATCTTCCATTTTGTCAATTACTAAATGGCTATAATGGCTGCCTTGAGCTACTCTGGTGCTGACTTCAGCCGGATTTTTTATCAAATTAAAGAGTCTGGCCAAACGTTCATTGGTGCCAATAGAAATTTTTTCCATTGTCTGCCAGATGGCGTCAGCCAAGTGTTTTATATCCCGTGATTTGACCATTGTCCTGTCAGATAAAACGGCATAATTTTGACGGCCAAATCTAAAAATCATATTGACCAGCCATGATTGTCTGTTGACTAATCTTTCAACCACAACATCTCTTAAACTATTGCCCCAATCACTGTTGACTAAAACACTCTCTCTAGCCAGCACTTTATGCCATCTAAGCATTAACTCTCTGCCCCATAAACCAAGCGGGAATTCCGGCGTTGGGATTTTACTAAAAGCCAATCTGTCATCCGCCCATATCTTTCCAGTCAAATTAGCTGGCACTTCTTTTAGCTCAACTAAAATTCCTCTGATTGCCATCTCGTCCAGCCTATATTCGCCAGCATAATCTTCAGCCGCCTTTTCAGGCAAATTCTCAACAGCCCTGATGCTGGCTAAAGCCAAACTAGCCAGAGCTTTTGGCAAATTAACAGTCTGGCTGCCAGCCACTTGACCATTGCCTGCCTCTTCTTGATTCACTAAATGAGTCACTTGGCCAAACTTCTGACCGCTAAAATAACTCAACCCCTGATAATTCTTTTCATTTTTTTCTTGTAAAACTCGGCTGTAATCTGCCACGGCTTGTAAACTCTGGTCATACCATGAAGAAACCAGCGCTGGCTTAACTTGCGCTAAGCCTATACTGCCTAAAAATAGAATAATCAGTGAGCTCACGGTCACTGCCCTTAAACGGTACTGCCAAGAAAATGCCGGCCAATATCTCAAGCTAAAAACCGGCATCATCACCAAAGCCTTGGCTGACAATTTAATTTTGAAAACAATGCCCCGGCAGCAATCTAAAAATTCTTGCCAAAGCCATATTAAATAATTCCTTATAGACACACTGCCAATTAAAACTTCTAACAACTCTCTAGCTTCAATCAGTAAACTTTGAACAGCTCCTTGCCTCATGGGATAAACCAAATTCTTATTTGCCTTAAATTGCTCTGCTAATTTATCTTTTAGTTCCCTTGCTTTAGCCAGCAATGACCAGTCAGCCCTAGTGACTTTAATCTTTTTGCCAACACTTAAGGCTATCAATAGTTGCCTAATACCCAGATTATCAGTTACTCTTTTGCTCGCCTTTTTCTTTTTTGCCACTTTAAGCTGTAAAAATATATTTGACCACCAATAATACAACTTTTTTAAATCTGCCTTTAGCTTGTTAAAACACTTTTTTACTGACTTTAAACTATTAACTATTTTCCTTTTAAGATAACTTCCAAGCGAATCATTTAATGGGCTTGCTTTAATTTCATCTTTAATTTTTTTATCTTCAAGCATTTCCCCTTTAACATTGCCTTTTTTTAGGCTAGCGTGTTTTTCAATATATTCTCTCAGCCATTCTATTCTGGTATACCAATTACGGCCAAATTTTTCTGCTCTTAGCTCGCCCTGCCTAGCCAAAAGCGACAAGTATTCCTGCGTATAGGAACATTGTTTAGCCGCTTCAAACAACAAAAAATAGCCACCACCAACTGCCTGGCTATTTTTTGCCGCCGTTTTTTTTATATTATTAGCTTCTTTACTTTTATCATTATAAGACATCTATTTTGATTTTATTTTTTTGATTCTTTGTCTTATTTATGCTATAATAAATCTAGGTACAAAAAAACAGCCCTGTCAAAAGCGAAACACAAATTCGCTAATAATTATATATCCATAGCCTAATAATAATTATTGACAACTCAATCCACTTCGGGTTGTTTTTTTGCGTTTTTGGTTCTTGATTGATTTGTTAAATTTTTTATATTGATTTTAAAATTTTAGAGATTTGCTCAAGAACCTTTTAGGGTAATCCGATACTACAATAATAATAATTTATTATATTATATACTCTTACAACATTAATTATAGCGCATTTTTAGCCTTTTGTCAAAATCCGATATTACCGAATATTAGCTAAAAATACAATATAAATTTCTCCAGTAGCGATTTTTATCAATACTTATGTATTTCCCTATCCGATAATTGAATTTTTTAACTTAAAATCCTATTAATAGCCAATCAACTACTAAATTAAACCGCTCATATTCAATCTTCGGCTCTGGATCCATAGTTCCAGATGAAACGGAGTGAAGTCTGGGCTTGTGGGGCCTTAATTAGGATCAATTGTATTTAGACTCCACAGCATCCTCCTGCTTTAAGCGGAGTCGGAATATGGAGTCAGCCGGAGGTGCCTCCATCGGGAATCCAAAAATAAATCCTTTCTTTCTGTTATTGCCCGACCCTCGATCGCAGCCAAGGGTAGGCTTGATCGGGCAATCCAGACAAAAAACAAACAAAAAAGAATTATAGTAGGAGTTGATGGTAAACCCTGTCCCATGTAAATAAGGCTCCGGCTAAAATCTAGGGGTTATCAAATCTATTGATCATGAATTCTCGGGTCACCTGCCCGCCATAGCCTGCGGCATCAGGCGCTGGCAGGCGGGAGCCCGAGAATGACAAACCCGAAAGTCCTACACTTAATAAAATTTAGCCTATAAACACATTTATCATTCAAAAAAGTCATAAGTATAAAAAACAGCTTAAAATGCCATCCGATATTACTATTTAAATAAAATTTTTAAGAAATTTTACCCCATTACTAATATCAGTATAGCGTATTTTTTTGCTTTTGTCAAATGAAAGAATAACCGATAGTAATTTAAAATTAGCCAAAAAATCACATATTTGTCTAAATTCTATAATATTATAACTTCCAGCCGCAAAATAAATCCGATATTACGAAATTAGCGAATTATTAGAGTCTCATTCCAATGCTAACTCAAACATCCCAATTAATATGGATGCAGGTTAAAATGCAATTTACTCTTTTCTAGCAACAACTCTACTGCCAATCCTTTTTGCGTTTCTGCTGAAAAATACTGGTCAAACACAAAATTACCTAAGGAATAGAAAATTGGCTTATTTTTACCAGCTTCGCCGCTAGGCGAGTAAATCTCAATTCCCTGCACAATGTGAGGATGATGACCAATAATTAAATCTGCCCCAGCATCAATCAATCCCCTGCCTATCTCCTGTTGATATAGACTAAATTGAGTATTATATTCCTCTCCCCAATGAATATTAACTATAAGCAAATCAACTCTATCTGCTAACCCTTTGATTAATTCCTTAGCTTTGGCCAAATCAAATTTTGAATAAACCATACTCAAGCCAACCAAAGCAACTTTTTTATTTTTTATTTCAATAATCTTTACACTACATTCATCCACTCCCCCGTCTCTGCAGCCACTGTAATAAAACCCTAACTCATCTAGGTTATCTCTTGTTTCCACTATCCCCTGCTCGCCTTGATCAGTCAAATGGTTATTAGCCAAATTAAAAAAACTAAAATTATAATTTTTCAACTCTTTAATAATCTGCGGATCAAAAGCAAAATCATTGCCCATAGCTGGCGGATAATGTACCCCACTATTTGTAACCGCTCCCTCAAGATTAGCAGCTACTAAATTATAGTTGTCAAAAAAATTCTGCTTTTCTAGTTCACTAAATAAATAATCAATCCCTTGCTCTTTTATTTTTTGTGCCACATATCGATCAAGCATCATATCCCCCAAGAAGAGCATTCTAATTGGATTTTTAATATTAATATCCTCTGGCAGATACGAGATGCTCGCATTGTCTTGTTTTGTGAAATAACCAGTCACATAGCTGGTTGTAATTTCTAAATCCTGATTGTTGGCCAAGATAGCTGAATTTGAATTATTTAATAGTTCAAATTTTGCACCACTTAATTGACTAAATTTAAGTAAGGTATATATAGAAGCAGGAGAATCAATATCTAGACCATAAATTTTATTAAAATCAAAGCGATTAATGGCCTCAATACCGTAGGTGTTTGCCAATTATAATTTGAAGTAATTATATCCGAATTACCGCTGTTAAAATGATTGGGGCCGATTAAAATAATTGTTTCGTAATTTTTGACTTGTAAATTATAAAAAAATTCAGCCAGTAAATCAGCAGCCAGTAAGTGGTGAGGAATTATTCCAGCCACAACATTTTTATTAGACAGATCAAGCTCTTTTTTATTGAATTTAAAAGCTGTTTCAAAAAATTCTAATTCCATGGGATTTGATAAATGAATATCTGTTGATGATTTTTTTTGGTTTAAATGAAAAAAATGAAATATACCAAAAACAATTAAGCCCGTGAGACACAGGCTTAATGTTACTAAAATATTTAATTTCAAATTGTATCTTTTCATTCTATTTAACAAGCTCAAGCGACCATTTGTCGCTTGTCGGTAATTGACCTTGGCCATCGTAAACTTTAGCCTGCCAATCTTCATCAGACAACCTCTCGTCTAATTTATCTGCAAATTCATAATGATTAAAAACTACGCCGCGAGTTAAACGAGTACCATTAATGGCACTGTCGCCAAATGATCATTCCCAGCCACTTATCCTCATCCAAAACAAGTTT
>PFHP01000005.1:0-5338 GCA_002782365.1 Candidatus Kuenenbacteria bacterium CG_4_8_14_3_um_filter_39_15
GCCTTTGATGCTTGGGGCAGGGATATTAAAATTCTTTGAGATGATCAGTAGAGAAGGACTGGGAGAAAATGGATTGGCGCTGGCCGCGGGATTTGTGAGTACGCTCATTAGCGGGATAATCGCCATAAAACTGCTTTTATGGCTGGCAGAAAAAGCGAATTTTAATGTGTTTGTGATTTATAGGATTTTACTGGGAATAGTCTTACTATTGGTTTAAATGATTATATAATATTAATGGCTCAACTTTAATGACAGAGAGAGTAAAATACAGACTGCTTGAGATGGTGCCGGCAACACTTACCTGGGCCGTTTTTTTATTGATTATCATTCTGTCATTTTTAGCGCCGATCGCGGCAATTTATGTGATTATTACTTTTGACTTCTTGTGGCTGATAAGAATTGTTTACTTTGTTTTTTATTTACTGCACTCTTGGATAAAATACAGAAAAGCAATCAAGATTGACTGGCTGGCGAAATTGAAGTCAATGGAAAATTATGGCCGGTTGTATCATTTGGTGCTTTTGCCAAGTTACAAAGAACCAAAAGAGGTGATAGCGGCTACGACCGCCGCCATAGCCCGGTGCGCTTATGACAAGAAGAAAATGATTATTGTCTGGACTCGGGAGGAGCGGGGAGAAGTGACAGAGTATAAAAAATGGGCGGCAGAACTTAAGGAGAAATACCAGGCTACTTTTGCCGCTTTGGAATTTTATATTCATCCGCTGCCGCCGCCAGACGAAGTTCAGGGCAAGAGCTCAAATGCCAAGTGGGCGGTAAAAAAGGCGCAGAGAGAAATTGTTGATCCTCGAGGATTAAATTATGATAATGTCATTTTATCTTCCTTTGACAGCGATACTATTCCCCATAAAAATTTTTTTGCGGCGCTGTCATATACTTATTTAACTCAAGACAAACCAGTGCAGACTGCTTATCAACCAATGGCAGTTTACCTGAATAATATTTGGGATGCACCGTCATTCAGCCGGGTGGTGTCAAATTCAACTACTTTTTGGCTGATGGCGGAGATGGCTAGGCCGGAAAGATTAATGACCTGTTTTTCGCATTCAATGAGCTTCGCGGCTTTAGTCGCCGTTGATTTTTGGGATACGACTTCAATTGTTGAGGATTCGCGCATTTGGTTGCAGTGTTTTTATCATTATGGTGGAGATTATAAGACAGTGCCGATTTATGTGCCGGTGTCAATGGATACAGTGATGGGGGATAATGTCGTTGAGACAATTAAGTACCAATATAGACAGATGAGGCGTTGGGCATCGGCAGTGGAGCATTTTCCTTATCAGGTGATTAATTGGGTGAGATATAAAAATGTGAATGTCTGGAAAAAATTTAGAACATTATTTATGCTGGTGGAAGGTGAGCTTTCATGGGCGACAGCGCCGATTATCATTCTGATTATGGGTTGGCTGCCTTTAAAAGTGGCAACGGCGAGAGGCATTAGTGCAGTTCTAGTTCAGCAGGCGCCGTTTATTTTGGAACGTTTGATGAATTTTTCCATGGTTGGCATTATTATTGCGGGCATCATTGGCACAAGCATTATGCCCAGGAGACCGAGAACAAAAAAAGGAGCATGGCGTTGGCTCCTGGTGATAGCGCAGTGGATGCTGGTACCGGTGACAATGGTGGTTTTTGGATCAATTCCAGCCATTGAAGCGCAGACCAGATTGGCGTTGGGGAAATATTTAGGATTTGATGTAACCAAGAAGGTAAGGAAGTAATTAGTAATTAGTAATTAGTAATTAGTAATTAGTAATTAGGGATTTTATTTTATGTAACCATTTATAAAATTTTGTGCGCTCATTGGATTTTTGCCTGGCGGCTGAAGCCTATTTATTTTTATGACAGAGTTGTTAGCGCAGGATAAATATAGATTTTTATTTTCAGTAAATAGCTTAGCAGAGCTATTTTTTAAATCAGCCAATGCTATATCAAGCAATTTTATGCCAGATTCTAAATAAATTCCCGGCCAGGGTTGGTATGCTCGCCACATATTAAAAACTTGTTCAGCAGTTTTATTTTTAGTAATTAGCCCATCTTCTTTTTTTATAATTTTAGTAAAAGTGGCGTTACTGTGATTTTGGGGGATTGGTTTAAGTTTACCTGAAATATATTCCGGGATAGTTTTAATTAGCAGTTCAGCTGCTTTTTCCGCTAATTTTTTTGACAAGCTTGAATAAGTATCTTGTTTATTGATTATTGATTCTTGCTGATTGATTATTTGACCGTGGTCCATTTTTTCATCCATTTTAATTAGAGTGATGCCAGTTTGTTTGTCGTCGTTGAGCAGGGCTGTTTGGATGGGAGCAGGACCGCGATATTTTGGCAGGAACGAAGGATGGATGTTCAGCGCCCCGTGTTGGGGTATTGCTAAGATTGAGCCTGGCAGAAGATTGCCATATTCAGCCACAATAAAAAGATTGGGCCCAAAAGCTAAAATTTTTTTATTAAAGTCACTAGTCAATTTTATTGGTTGCAGAACCGGAATGTTTTTTTGCTGGGCAATTATTTTAACTGGCGGCGGGGTCAAAATTTTTTTGCGGCCGACTGGCTTATCCGGTTGGGTGACCAGAGCGGCTAATTGGTAGTCAGCAGTTTGCAACAGTTTATTCAAAATTGCTGTGGCAAAGTCACCGCTGCCAAAAAAAATGATTTTCATAGTAGTTAAAGAAATTTATCCTGACCCCGCGAACGCGGGGAAAGGATCCCCTTGAGATCAGTAGCCATGAGACTCTTCGCTGCGCTCAGAGTAAAATTAAATATTTATTTTATTAATTTATCAATAAACAGAAGGCCATCTAAATGGTCGATTTCGTGTTGAATGACGCGGTTGGTGAGCCCGGTAAATTTTTGTTTGTGCCATTGGCCGGTTTTATCCAGATATTCCATGGTTATTTTTTTAGGTCTTTTTACTTTACCGTAACGTCCCGGGACTGACAGGCAGCCTTCTTCCACTATGTCTTTAAATAAGGATTTTTTGGTGATATGGGGATTAATAAAAATATGAGCCAGGCCAGCAACATTAACGGCAATGACTCTGATTTGTCTAGCCACTTGAGGGGCGGCTAGCCCAAGGCCGTTAGCTGCGAACATGGTTTCCGCTAATTCCTTAAAGAATTTTTGCATCTCCGGGGTGGCGATTAAATCAATCTTAAGATCATTAGATTTTTCTCTAAGTTTTTTCTCATATTTTGGAATAGTAAGGATATTAAGGCTAGACATAGAAATATAATTTTCAATTTTCAATTAAATCTGTTTGGGGAATTAAGTTATTGAGAAATTAGAAATTGTTTAAAAATTAGAAATTAGAAATTAAAAATTAATCCAGCAGTGTTCTCGGATGGATATCAATCAGCCAATCATTGGGAATTATTTTAGCCAGTGGTTTGAAATCATCAAGATTTTTAAGTTTTAAAATAATATTAAATTTATATTTACCCCTGATTTTGCGGCGGAGAATGGATAGCGGCGGCTGGCTCTCAATGTTTTTATAGCCCTTAAGACGCTGATATATTTTTTCAGCTTCTTTTTTGGTTGCGGCCTCTGATTTATTTAAGCAACTTAATTTGACCAGCTGAGCGAACGGAGGGTAGCTGAATTTTTGTCTGAAGGCTGATTCATTTTGGTAGAAAATTTCTGGTTTATTTTGGATGATTGATTGAATGAGATAATGGTTGGGTTGGAATGTTTGGATAATAATATTAGCATTTTTTGGCGCCAAAGTCAATAGTTTTATCAAAAGCTGATAGGCTGTTTCCGCGCTGATAAATTCGGCGTGCTGCCAGAGGCTGTCGGCATTGATAATGCCGAGTAAGCCGATGTCCGCCCAGTTAATTTTATCTAAGGCATATTCAGTGCCGATAATTATAGCAGCTGGCGATTGATAGTCAGCAATTGCTAGTTTTGTTATATCTTTATCCAGTCTAAGAATCTTGCTCTCTGGAAAAAGCTTTTTAAGGTTGGCTTCTACTTTTTGGATGCCCAGGCCAAGGGAGTGAAAGTTAGGGCCGGAGCATTTGGGGCAAAATGGCGGCATGTCCTCTTGGTGGTCGCAATAGTAACAAACGAATTGGTTGTTTGTTTTAATCAGCGGCAGAGTGCAGCTCGGGCAGGTAAAAGTAAATCCGCAGTCTTGGCAGGCAGTAGAAGTTGCTTCTCCTTTTTTATTAACAAAAAGGAAGATTGATTTCTTTGAATTAAGGGTGTGTTTGAGATGTGTGTCAAGTTGTTCTGAAATAAAAGAAAAGTTTTTTTTAGTCAGTTCATTATTGAGATCAGCGCTAATTATTGTCCGTTTAAATTGAGGCGCTTTGAGTTGTAGTTCATGATAGCTAACCAGGCTGGGCGCTGGCGAAGAATAGATTATTTTATTTTTGCAAATCTGGCCTAATTTTTCAGCCACAACTTTGGTTTCATAACGGGGATTCATATCGTATTGTTTATGGTCCAGGGAATGTTCATCGTCAATGATAATAGTTCGGAGATTGGCGAAAGGACAGAAAAGAGAGGAGCGGCTGCCAATAAATAAAGCTGACAGCTGGCGGTTGGCAGCGAGCCATACTTTAAAATTTTCAAGACGCGACAATTGGCGGTGGATGGGGATATATTCCGTGGATTTTAAAGCTAATTGTTTAGCTAGGGCTGAAATGTCATTTATCCGGGGAACGATTATCAGCAGTTGAAATTTTGATTTTTTAGCTGTTTGGATTTGTTTTAAGTAGAATTTGTTTCGTTCTTCGGTTTTTTGCCACCAAAGAAAAGAAGGTTTAGCTGTTTTGTGCCTGTTTACAGTTGGCGCATTAAGGCGGGCATGCCCGCCATAGCCTTGGCGAAGGCGAGCCGGCAATTTTTGCCAATCTTTTTTTATTAGTTTAGGCAGGTTGAAATGGACGAAAAGTGAAGCTGATGTGTAATAGTATTCAGCCAGCTGACGAAAAAGTTTGAGTTGAGGCAAAGTAAAAATTGGCTTTTCACTCGCTAAGCCGGTGATGTATTTAAGGGGATAAGGGGTTCTTAATGTTTTTTTTATAGCAGTTATTGCGCCGCTGGTAAAAGAATTGCGCAGAGGGATAGCGGCAATTTGGCCAATTCTAACTTTAGCCTCTAAGTCATTAGGGATTTTATAGCTTAAAACAGAGAAATTTTTGGGGAGTTTTTTAGCCGGGATAATATCAACTATCATAGTTTAAATATATCATTTATTGACTTCTCTTGACAGCTGATGTAAAATAAGAGCAAGTTGCGTATTAAATTTATGGATAAAATTAAAATATTTGGGGCGCGGGTGCACAATCTAAAAAATATTAATGTTGCCATACCGAAG
>PFHP01000005.1:5410-5552 GCA_002782365.1 Candidatus Kuenenbacteria bacterium CG_4_8_14_3_um_filter_39_15
CGATTTATGCTGAAGGGCAGAAAAGATATATGGAGAGTTTGTCAACATATGCGCGGCAGTTTTTGGGCAGCAAAGAAAAGGCGGAGGTGGATAGAATTGAGGGTTTGGCGCCGGCTATTGCCATTGACCAGCGGGCAGAAAT
>PFHP01000005.1:5598-6057 GCA_002782365.1 Candidatus Kuenenbacteria bacterium CG_4_8_14_3_um_filter_39_15
ATTGCCATTGACCAGCGGGCGGAAATCCACAATCCGCGTTCAACAGTAGGAACAATGACGGAGATTTACGATTATCTGCGGATTTTTTTTACTAATCTTGGCAGGCCGCATTGCCCAAAATGCGGCGCGCTAATAAAAGCGCAGACCACTGGGGAGATTGCGCAAGAGATCAGCGCTCTTGGCCAAAAAAGCCAAATTTTAATTTTGGCTCCCTTGGCAAGGAATCAAAAAGGAAGACAGCGGGAAATGCTTTTGAAAATTAAAGAAGCAAAATTTGATCAGGTAAGAATTGACGGCTATATTTGTCCGATTGAGCAGGCGTTGGAACACAATTTTGATCAAGCCAAAGTTCAGACGATTGAGGTGATCGTGGATAGAATTATGCTGGCAAACAAGAGAATGGTAAGAATAGATTGCAATGAGCTAAAAAACACTAGCCACGACCGCAAGCAAAACGAT
>PFHP01000071.1 GCA_002782365.1 Candidatus Kuenenbacteria bacterium CG_4_8_14_3_um_filter_39_15
ATCCCAGACACCAGGTGCATTAAACTGAGCATATTCATCTCCAAGAGCATCCTCGCCTTCACCAACGGTTGAACAATTGTTCCATGTGCTACCGCTAAAACAAGGACCTTTCATTTCCCATTTAGCTTTAATGATTGGTCGACTTGCGCCAGCGCCTGCATCATCTCTGGTTAAACTGGTGCCAATACTTGCATTCGCAGAAGGAGGGGTAAATCCAGCGAATGTGCCAGATATTCCAAACACTAAAGCAAAGACCAATGTCAATATAATAACTTTTTTCATATTTTTTAGACCTTTGTTAAACTAGTTGTTTTCCTCATTTATGGAGCATTTTACCGAAGCATACTTGCGATCAAGAAATTATTGGGGAACTTCTTGACGTTAAAATACTTGACAAAAAGCTCCAAAATAGAGGAAAACAATGGCTAGCTTAACTTAAATAAATTTATAAATAACTTTGTAATTTACTTGCTCGCGAGATAGCCGGCTAAGTAAATTACTTTTTGTTTTTCGACCTTTGTTTCTTTAATTTCCCCTGATAAAGACCGGGGAATTTTAAAGTGAGCATGGCAGAGTCATTCTGGAGCAGGGACATACGGCATGGGATAAGTGAAAATTCTGGAATTTAAAATAACGCCCTTAATAAAATCAACCATTTCTTATCTGCCAGAGCAGTTAAAAAATGATTATTTTTACTAAAGGCGTTGCTGTCCGTAAATGGACAATGATACCTGTAAAAAATATTTAATTTTAAAAATCTTCCCTGACCTCGCAATTATACGCTGTGCTTATCTCATCTGTATAGCCATTGACATTGGGATCATAGAATTTGCAGTTGATGGTAATCTCTTTACTGGTTAAAGTAAGGGTATTTAAAGACTTGCACTTGGGACATTTTTTCTGTTCTTTTAAGATGCCTTCCACCTGGGAGATATTGGCAAAGTGGTAAAAACACTTAGCGCAGCGCCACATATAGAAGTAGTTTTCTTTTTGCATAGGGATCTCGTATTTTGGCAACTTGGCGTGAAATTATCTGTAATTAGATGATTTTGCGTCAAGCGTCAAAAATGTTTTTTTAGAAAATAGAAAAAAGGACTATTGCCTAGTCCCCTCCTTTGTCTCCCTGTTATGAATTTATTAATGTCTAGTTATAAGTATATCAGGTTGCTGGTCAGAGCGCAAATAAAATGTCAAGTATGTTTTACGGCTAAAACAAAGGGTCGGACTAACTGGCTGTGGATAAATATTTTTATTCTTTTGGAAATTTACAGCTATCTATGATAAGGTATTGGTAGAAACCAAAACAAACCTTAACCCCAACGAGAATGGAGGCTATTATGCAACACCCTTTTAGGTTTTGTGGGAAAATTGGCGCTGCCGTGGCGATATTGGCAGTCGCGGTAGTGGTAATATGGTTCAATAACCAAAAATCACAGGGGCCAAAAATTGCCAAAGAGGTTGCCGTATTGACCGACTCGGTAAATGTTCTAACCACCAAGATCAATAGCGTTGAAGCCAGAATTCCGGCTTTGGCTGATTCTTTGGCCTATTGGTTGGTGGCTACACCGAGCAAAAAAACAGCGGCCATTGCGGCGAGAATTAAACGGGAACTAGAAACTCTTGAAGCGGAGCGGCAATCTTTGCCCAGGAGGAGAGCCGAGCTGGATAGCTTAATAATGCGGAGAAAAAACTCTTTCGCGTATAAAATAAGGTGATGAGTGAACTGTTGGAAGGAGGTTTAACTTCCTTTCGGCAGTTTTTTTATTTAAGTTGCCCTCACCCTGCCCTCTCCCGCTTTGCGGGAGAGGGGAACGGGGAGAGGGAAAAAATACAGAATTTATTTATAGCCTTTTTTTAATACCTTGCTAATAGCCTTATACAGCCTTTTTATTTCAGCCTGGGATAATTCCTTAATGCCTTTTTCCGGGGCTACCCGCGCTTCAAGGCAAATCTTAGCCTGATAATCACTGCCAATGCCGGAGAGATATTGGTCATTAATTAAAAAATTCTGGAGGCTTGTCCTTTTGTTCCTTAAAAGCTGAACAAACGCGGCATAAGTAAATGTTTTGGCAGTGGCGTCACTGCCCAAGGTGACTAACAGCCTCTTTCTTTGCTGGTCATCCAGGATTTTAAAGTAGCCATAACCTCTGGCATCATTGAATAATATCTTTGAGCCATTTTCAAATTCTATGATTATTCTGGTGGATTTGGCTAACGGGCTGGTTGGCCCAGCCGCCGGAGTTTCATAAATCAGCTGTCCGGTGGTGCTCAAATAAATAAAGAGATAATAGCCTGAAGCCAGTTTTACCAGCAAATACCGGCCGAGACGATCAAGCCATTTAATGTAACTGCCTTGGGTGGCGGTTAAAAATAATGCCTGATCGCCGCGCGCGGCCGCTGGATCAAGCACTTTAAAACAGGCTATTTTTTTATTAATAACTTGATGGCTTAAATCTCTTCTCAATTTTTCCACTTCGGGCAATTCGGGCATAGAATAGACATTGGTAAAATTAATTATAACATAATAAAAAGCCCATTCAAACCTGCTGAACGGGCTTTCAAATACATTTGGATTTCAAATAAAATCTGTTATTTCTCTGTACTGATGTTTGCGCATAGTGTATATTATTCTTTCATTGTCTGCCTGTGTTACCACAAGCATACCCCGAAATTTATTTGGTGAAGGCAGACGCCGTAAAAAGGCAATATCAAAAAAATTATGGCCTTCTTCCTCACAAAAAATACTATAGTAAGGAAAAACTGACATCAGGACACCATTCTTGGTATGCGGACGGCTAATTGAAACTTCGAAAACCTTAAGGGATTTATCCATATTTTCCTTGTTTTTAGCAAATTTTACAAAAGATAACCAATGTATCCATTCACCAATCTTTTCACCATTGGCGAGGATAAATCCAATTGGCGGTAAGTCTTTTGCCTGATTCTGTAATTCGGACAAATATAGCACCCTAGCCGGTCCGCCTGGCTTACTGTGATGAAGAAACCTATCGGCATTGTCGATAAAAATAAGGCTTTCGTCAAAATTTTCTCGATATCCTTCCTTGCCAAGAAATGTGGTAAATCTCCAAAAATCTTCCTCCTTGCGACAAACAACTTCCGCAAGGGGGAAATATAATGGTTTGCCATGTTGAATAATGTAATTTAAATTAATGGCATTACTTCTTTTAAGGTCTGCGTAATCAGGCAGTATAAAATGGTAAATTCCCAAAGGTGTAGCAATGTATATTACCTGCGTAATATAGTTCAAGATAACGGAAAAAATTATTCTACCTTTCCTAAAACATGTTATGGCCATAGTAGCGCCGGTAATATTCGCGGGTTTTTCGGCTGACTGAAATGTTTCTTCTTCCCATAACTTTACCCAATTTTGTTTTTGCCGTAATTGACCAACTTGGAACATATTATTTTCTGCTGAAATTTTTTGTAAAAATTGTATAAGTTGTGCAGAACGGTCAACTGGATCACAAAAAAACATGAGCGGCTGTAGGATTGGATCAGAAACCTTGGGCCAATTTTTTCTGGTTACCTCATCAATTTCTTCAGTAATGAAAATTGAATTTTGGTCATACCTTTGCGTTAATCTTTCTTTGATGATAATTTCCGGCAGGGCGTCCAGTTCAAACGTATCGCCTTTACCATATTTCGCCTTTGATAAAAGCGAGAGGGCTGGTGATTCCATGAGTGATCTAGACGCAGCAATGAGAGCACTGATAACTACATCACAATAATCTTCTTCTAATCCTGTCATTTTTAACATTGTAGGCCTCCTTCTAAAAATATATTATTTTTTTAATTCTTTATTTGTATTTTTCTTTTTCCCCTAATTAATCTACCTTACTCCAAAATAAAAAAATGTCAAAATGAGCATAAATTTGACAATTTTTTGTTTATATTTTTGTTTTCTTTAAAGTATCTTGACCGCGCCAGAGGCAATGCTTTCCATAAAGTGAGGCTGGACAAGCAGGGCTAACAGACCGATAAAAATAACGGCCAGGGCGTGAATAATAATCGGCTTGTGCTGTATTCTGATGCGGATAAAAATAGTCAGCAGGAGATTAATGCCAATAAAGATAAGCAGAATTAAAAAGAATTTTTGGGCGTAAAAAACGATTGTGCCAGTTAAACTTTTGTGGTCAGCCTCTTTAAAAAGAACTTCAATGGCTTTGCCGGTTGAGACTTGGGTGGTGCCGGCAACTTTTGGGGCTAATTCGCCAGACGGGCGGACAAATTCAACCGGGCTGGGAGCGATGAAACTTTTACCAAAATGCTGGACGACTAAAGTGGTGGTTTGGCCGTCAATTTCGCCGACCACCACCGCCACGCCAATCTCATCATAATTATTGTTCATAATATTGGCTTGATGAGAGGGGCTGTCAAGCCAGGCATTAACCGCTTCTTCAGCTTCAGAAAAATTCATCGCCAAATTTTCGCCGGCAAAAGTGTAGTTGTAACCAGCGGCTTTGAACCATTCCCAAGGCTTGGCGCCATCAACAGGAGAATCATGGGCAAAATAATTTTTGGCCAGCATATCTTGGGCTTTCATCATGGCTGATTGGTCCAAAACGCTGGAACGGACGAGCACTGGCAAACTTTGCTCAACGCGAGCGTTATTAGTCAGTTCAATAATCCGGCTGGAAGTAACGGTGGAAAACTGGGCAACGGTGGGAAAGGTAATAAAGAGAAAGGCTAAAACAAAAATTTTGACGGCGATTAAAGCGCCGCTGTAAAAATGCAGGGCTGGGTGGCGGATAAAATGGGGTTTATATCCATTATGAACTGAAGGGATAAAATAGTGATGAAACCGCCTTTTGGTTTTTTGGATAAAATTAATACTCATAGGAATCACGGTCAATAATTATATTATACCACATTTTTATCTTGTTTGATTGAATTCAAATCCTATTTCTCCTCCCCTCAGATGAGGGGAGGTGGCGAGCGATTAGCGAGCCAGAGGGGTGTTGAATTTTTAACACCTCCTCCCCTTAATCCGTTTAAAAG